>NZ_JAPWBR010000007.1:0-75639 GCF_041433555.1 Granulicatella sp. 20925_1_45
TGTTCAATTAGACGGCTCTTTAGTGAGTGAATCTATTGTTGGCGGCTATATTGAGTTTACTTATCCTACAGAATATATCGAGAAATTTACAGTTGCGACTGGTGGACCAGTGATGAGCGTAGATAATTCGACACCAGGTCTATTAAAAGTATACTTGTCAGACATTACGCAAACAACCACAGCAAGTTTTCCTTTTACATTTAAATTTAAGGACCGTGTAACTCCAGAAGGTTATACATTCTCTCCGAAAATCGTGTTAAAAGATAGTACTGGAAACACATTAAAGGAAGTAACGGATTCATTAATTTATAAAGTAAAAGTCGATAAACAGTCATTGTTTAAATATAACGGCACAAATACTACACAAGCGTATACTATTAATAACCGTGAAATTTATGGTGGGAAGGCAACGGGGGAAGCAATTACAAAAGCCTCAGATGTTACTTTCCAATTTAGTTTATCAACGAACACTTTAGGTGGTGGACAAACTCAAAACTGGGGAAATGGAAAAGCACAGACACGTGCTGCAAAAACAATTACAATTACCGACACATTACCAACATATGAAAAAGCTGACGGGACTACAGGAACAGCTGTCTTTGATCCTGCAAAAAATCCAGGATGGACATTAAATGCAGATGGTACTGTTAGTAAAACCATTACTGGTAGCGACACTCTAAATGACACAAATAGTGAAGCGGAACTTGCTTTACGCGAGGAGAGACTTGTTTTAAGTTTTCCAAATGCTAAAACAAAAACGAACATCGTTAATAACGCAAAAACAGAATTGACGTTTATTCAACACGGAGAATCAGAACCAAAATTAACAGTTAGCGATGATATTCAATTTAAACTCATTGGACAATTGATTAGTGATTCTTCTTTCCGTAAATCTAATAACGATAAACAAACTTTAAACGTTGATGCTGGTGCTCCAGATACATCTGTAGCGACATGGATTCTTGGGTTTACGAATACTTCTCCAAGTACAATTTCTAAATTAACATTAGTTGATGAAGACTTAGATGAAAGAATGTATTTCTACTCAGTCGGTTCTCCTGTTTCCAATGCACCATTTGATATGGATGTATATGGGGTAAAAGCAGATGGTACCGAAGTGAAATTAGGAAGTATTGCTAAAGGTAGTAAACAAATTGTGATTGTAGACGAAGATGCCTATAATAAAGTCACAAATCAAGCAAAACAAATTTATGCAGGAACTTTAAAGAAAGATGCCTATCAAAAAGTAAATCGTACTTATGACAGTATAAAAATAAAGCTTCAAGATGGGAAAGTTCTTCAAGCAGGAGAAATTACATCTACATTTATCCAAACGAAATTATTAAATCCATTTGACGAGACTGAACGTAAAGAACCTGTTAGATACAATAATAGTATGCATGCAGAAGGTTTAGTGGATGGCTATGGGGAAGACGGAAAATTCTCTACAAACAAGAGTGAATCATACGAAGATGTAAAAGTGAAAGAAGAAGAAATTCGTATTTCTAAGATTACTCGTTCAAATCCTACAGGTGATTTAGGAGAAGTTGTTGAATATAGTGTTACTGCTGATTTTAGTAACTTATCAGTCAACCGTCGTGTAAATGGAGCTCAAGTGATTGATGTCTTACCTGAGGGAATCACTTATGAAGGGTACTATATTGATAAAAAAGAGCATAGAAACATAGTGAAGGGTGAACCAAGAGTCGTTGAAAATTACAATGGAAGCGGTCGCCAAGCAGTAATTTTTGAGTTGAAGGATCTCGATTTCTACAATGACAAAACGATTGGTCGTGACTTTACAGCAATTGTTTCAGCAACAATTACGAAAGAGGCAATGCCAACAGCCATTCAGAAAGCTGATGATTATAAGAAAAATACAGATAACCATGTATTTCTAGTTGCAAAAGAGTTTTCTCCTTTAGCAAGTAATGTAACGTCTCAAACAATGTTAGACAATGTGTTTAAGATTAAGACACCAGATGGAAAAGTTCCAGATAAAATTGTAGCAGCAAAATCTTCTACGATTGTAAACTTACCGACTGAAATTCGTTCTGAGAAATTTATTTCGACAAAAGATGGAAGTTGGACGCAAGAGTTAGTTCAACACAACTATGGTCAAGAGTATAAATATCAGTTACAAACGAAAAACTATAGTACGTATGATATTGAAACATTTACGTTGTATGATCGTCTTCCGTACGCAGAAGATCAAAATGGTTCTGGATTCACTCCGGTTCTCACAAAAGCTTTAAACGTTGAAAGTAAATATACCGTTTATTATCATACGTCAACAAGCTTGCCAAATTCTCCATATGATGCAACGCAGGCGAGTGGCTGGGTCACAGCAGATCAAATTGCTGATTTTACAAAAGTAACATCCATCAAGGTTGTATTGAATAAAGGTGAAAAGATTGTTCCAGGAGAAGTTGTGAACTTCCTAGTGGATATGAAAACTCCGGAATATGCTGATGGCGCAACAGATACATTAACAGCAACGAATGTATTTTATACAAACCGTAATGCTGAAAATCCATCTGTTTTTGGTGAAACAAATACTGTCACAAATCAATTGCCACAATACATTCCAGTTGCCAAAATTTGGAATGGGGAAAAAGATGCTTCTATTTCAAGTATTAAAGTAGAACTAAGCCGTGCAAGTAATCCGGATGTTGTTCTTGCAACAATGGTCTTAAATGATGCCAACGAGTGGAAAGGTGTCTTTAAACTTACAATTGACGGTAAGGCACTTGACCCAACAGTAACTGATTATCAAGTGAAAGAAGTCATCGATGAAAACTATGGTAAAGATTATGATACAGTCATTACTGGTGAAGCCACTCAAAAAGAAGGATTTACAATCACAAATACACGTAAAACTACAATGCATACTGTTAAAAAAGTATGGGAAGATAATGACAATAAACTTGGCTTACGTAAAGCGATTAAAGTTCAATTGAAACAAAATGGTGAAAACTATGGTGAAGCCATTGAATTGTCAGAGGCGAATGATTGGACATACACATTCAAAGAATTGCCTGAGTCTAATAATAGTGTCGCTTATAAGTATACAGTTGAAGAAGTGGATATTCCAGAAGGATATACGCATGAAGTGACAACAGAAGGGACAAACTCTGTGATTACAAACCGTATTCTTTCAGGAGTTAAACAAGACCTAACATTCAAGAAAAAATTAGAAGGTCGTGAATTAGTTGAAGGAGAATTCACATTTAATCTATTAGATGAAAATGGAAATGTTATTCAAACGGCCAAGAATGCTGCTGATGGAAGCATTACCTTTAAAGATGTGGCATTCGACAAGGCTGGAACTTACAATTATTCAGTAGTAGAGGTTAGTGGTGATGATGCGCAAATCACTTACGATAAGAGCGTTAAAAAGGTATCAATTGAAGTGAAACAAGAAGATAAAGCGTATGTTGCTACTGTAACATATGATGCAGATACAACGTTTAAAAACAAGTATACGGCACCAGCTGTTCCAACTCCTGAACCATCAAAACCACAAAAAGATTTACCAAACACAGGTACATCACCACAACCATCAAAACCACAAAAAGATTTACCAAACACAGGTACATCACCACAACCATCAAAACCACAAAAAGATTTACCAAACACAGGTACATCACCACTTGTGAGTACAATGCTTATGGCAACTGTTCTTGTAATGATTGCTTTAGGATTTGTTTATACAAGCAAGAAAGAAAATTAATCATTTAATTTTGAAAACATCGATTAGTCATAAGACTAGTCGATGTTTTTATTTCGCTGTTGAAAGCCTTTTGATTTTTTGAAAAAAATTCTTTAAATGAATTGACTTTAGCACGTTTCAAGAATACAATAATATTATGTGTTAAATCACATTTAACCATATAAATTATCAATGCAATTTATTTTGATTAAAAATTAAATAGAGACGGAGGTGACTCAATGGACTCAGTAGTAGTAGGTGGCCTCGCGATCTTAGCTTTAATAATTGGAATTGTTGCTGGATATATTGGTTTCAAATCAAATTACGAGAAAAAGTTAGTAGCAGCTCGCGAATCGGCTGAAATGATTATCAAAGATGCAGAAAAAGATGCTGACCGTTTAAAAAAGGAAGTATTATTAGAAGCAAAAGAAGAAAATCATAAATATCGTGCTGAAGTTGAAAATGAGTTAAAAGAAAGACGAAATGAAGTACTTCTTCAAGAAAAGAGAATGATTCAACGTGAAAAGAATTTAGATCGTAAGGATGAAATTCTAGAAAAACGTGAACAATCAATTGAAGTGAAGGAAACAAAGATCCAAGAAAAACTTGAGAGAGTAACAGAAAAAGAAAATCAAGCTGAAGCTCTCGTTGCTAAGCAACAAGAAGAATTGGAACGTATTTCTACAATCAGTAAAGAAGAAGCACAAGAAATTATCATGAAGGACATGACTGAACAATTAAGTAAGGAACGCGCCATCATGATTAAAGAGTCTGAGCAGCTTGCAAAAGATGAAGCAGATAAAAATGCTAAAAATATTATTCTTCAAGCGATTCAACGTTCTGCAGCAGACTTAGTTTCAGAGAACACAGTAACGGTTATGACGTTACCAAGTGATGAAATGAAAGGTCGTATTATCGGACGTGAGGGACGTAACATTCGTACCCTTGAATCATTAACAGGAATTGATGTGATTATCGATGAAACACCAGAAGCGGTGGTATTAAGTGGTTTTGACCCAATTCGTCGTGAAATCGCGAAAATGACGCTTGAAAAATTAATTTCAGACGGTCGTATTCATCCTGCACGTATTGAAGAAATGGTTGAAAAATCTCGTAAAGAAATGGATGAGCGTATTCGTACAATCGGTGAACAAGCAACGTTCGAAGTTGGAATTCACTCATTACATCCTGATTTGATTAAGATTTTAGGTCGTTTATACTTTAGAGCTAGTTACGGTCAAAACGTATTGAACCACAGTATCGAAGTAGCTAAACTTGCTGGTGTAATGGCTGGTGAGTTAGGTGAAGATGTGAACCTTGCAAAACGTGCTGGTTTACTTCACGATATCGGTAAAGCACTCGATCATGAGATTGAAGGTTCTCACGTTGAAATCGGAGCAGAAATCGCTCAGAAATATAAAGAGAATAAGATTGTTGTTAATGCGATTGCCTCTCACCACGGTGATGTAGAAGCAACTTCAACAATCGCGGTACTTGTTGCAGCAGCCGATGCCTTATCAGCAGCTCGCCCAGGTGCTAGACGTGAATCAATCGAAAACTATATTCGTCGATTAGAAAGATTAGAAGCCATTGCAACAGAACACGAAGGTGTTGAACGAAGCTTTGCGATTCAAGCTGGACGTGAAGTTCGTGTAATGGTACAACCTGACAAGATTAGTGATGAAAAAGCGATTATTTTAGCGCATGACATCAAAAATCAAATTGAGGAAGAACTCCAATATCCAGGACATATTAAAGTTACAGTTATTCGTGAGACAAGAGCAGTCGAATATGCTAAGTAATCATTGATTGACTTTGACTCTACTGAAAGAGTAGATGTAAAACTGGAAACCCCATGACTAGCTGTCATGGGGTTTTATTTTACTTTTTATAGATATAAACAAGGCATTCTCTAGTAGAGAATGCCTTGTTTGTTTGAACTATTGATTACGAACTTCTTGAGTCGTTTGTTCATTGTTATTGTTGCTATTATTGTTGTTTTGCTGACGATTATTTTGTTGCTGGTTTTGCTGAGTCGTACGTTCCTCAGCTGTTGTTGGTTGTTCTAGTTGGAACTCGTTTGTAATCGGGTCAGAACTATCTTTACCAACAGTTACAACTAGAGTTACCGATACGCTAGGACCGCTGACGTTTTGGAATGTCACTTTATTTGTTGATACAGTTTGTGTTTGTCCGTTTACAGTGACTTTGTATTGTGGCTTGTCTTTGGAGTTTGTTTGATAATTATCCCACGTTACAGTCAGCGTCTTTTTACTCTTATCGTAAGTAGCTTTCATACCAGTTGGCCCTTCAATCTTCGTTCCATAGTTCTTAGATTGTTGAGTAGGGACGTGACCTTTAACAAATAACTCAGTTGCAATCATGTTCGCTGGAGTTCTTGGTCCAGGTAAGCTTAATGGATCTGAACCGATTTCGATTTGTTGTTTTACAACGCTGTCTGGTTGTACCCAATCTTCTCCGCTAGAAGATTCAGCCATATATTTCATTAAGTAATAGTAAATCAGTCTTGAGTATTCTTGTTCAGTAGTATCTACGCCACCGCCTTGTTCATAGGGGTTATCATAACCAGTCCATGCAGAAATGGTATAGTCGGTAGAGTATCCAATAAACCATGAGTCAGGAATGATATCTTCATAATCACTAGCTCCCATTGCACGTTTTTGTTCAACTGTGTAGTTCGATGAACCAGTTTTGGCAGCTGTAGGTAGTCCAGGAATAGCCGCTTGTGTTGCGAAACCATATTTGAAAGAGTCTTTTAGTACATCCGTAATCATATATGCTGTTGAATCTTTCATCGCTTGTTTTTGTTCAGGTTTAAATTCAGTCACTTGACCATCACGAGTTGTGACTTTTCTTACCGTATATGGTTTTGAATATGTACCATAATTACCAAATGTGGCATATGCTGCTGCCATCTTGATTGGAGAAATATCTGCACCAATCGAGTTGCTTTCTACTAAATAGTCTTGACCATCATTTTTAATTTGAATATCTAGATTGTTCAAGAATGACTTGATATTTGTTTCACCAACAGCTTTAAAGGTTTGTAAAGCTGTTGTATTTCTTGAGTAAACGAGGGCAGTACGTAATGTCATTGCACCTTTGTGACTGAAATCCCAGTTGTTTAATTCAACACCATTTGAATATGTTGTCCTTTGGTCCATGATGGTTTGACCAGTTGAATAGTTGAGGTATTCGATGGCAGGACCGTAGTCGATGACTGGTTTAATCGTTGAACCAGTACTACGTGTATTGTCAGTTGCACGGTTATAACCAAGTAGAGTCGTTTGCTTACGACCACCGTTGACGGCGCGAACTGCACCAGTTTTTGTATCGAGCATAACAACGGCATTTTGAATTTTTTCATTTACATATTGAATGTAATCATTTGTATTCACGATATCGTATAAACGTTGTTGTGCTTTAGAGTCGATAGTTGTTTCAATGGTAAGTCCATCGTTATAAGGGTCGAGGCCTGTTTTTTCTTGAACTTCTTTAAGAACCATTGTTACGAACGAATCGTAAACAAGTGCTTTATCATTACTGTTTACATTATTATCATGTGCGATTAAACCATCAGTGACTGGAGTAGCAACTGCTTGGTCATATTGTTCTTTTGTAATCTTTCCATTTTCTTTCATGGAATAGAGTACTAAGTCACGTCGTTCTTTTGCTTGATCCGCATTGGCATATGGATCGTATGAGTTTGGTGCTTGTGGCAATCCGGCAAGTAGAGCTACTTGAGGTAAGCTTAATTCAGATAATTCTTTATTGAAGTAGTAGTGTGAAGCAGTACCAAATCCGTATACATTATTTGCCATGTACACTTTATTTAAGTAGTACGTCAGAATTTGTTCTTTAGAGTAATTTCGCTCTAATTGAAGGGCTAGCATGATTTCTTGAATTTTACGTTTATAGGTTTGGTCTTCTTTTTTAGTAGAGAAGACCGCTAATTTCACTAACTGTTGAGTAATCGTACTACCACCTTGAGTGATTTGACCAGCTTTTGCGTTTCGTAGGAATGAACCAGCGATACGGATTGGGTCAATCCCCATATGAGAGTAGAAACGTTTATCCTCGATTGAGGTGATGGCATCTTTTAGTAATTGAGGGACTTGTTCACTAGTGATAATATCTCGTTTTTCACCACCAAGTGAATAAATCAGTTCGCCATCTTTATCAAGGATTTTAGTTTCAGTAGCTCCTTCTAAATCACTAGCTTGAATGGTAGGAGCAGTCGCACCGTAGTAAGCGAAGATTGCAACGATAGCAATAATAGCCACAGTCACAAAAGCAGCTATACCAATTAAAATTTTCTTCCACAATTTCTTTTTATTAGTAGAACTTGGGTGCTTCTTCCTTGAATTTCGATGCTGAGATGAACGACTTTGTTCAGTATTGTTTTCAGTCATAGATTGACCTCCTTTATAATAGAGCATCTACTGCGTCTAAATAATTTAGAGTCATTTGCAGCGATAGCTCGATTGGTTGACCGTGTTCTTTGATATAGGTCAACGGAATAGATTGACGTTTCGTGCTTGAATCGTGAATGAATTGTTCAATCATTTTGGATTCAAGTAAGTAATATTCTTTCAAACTAGAAAAATAAAAAATAACAAAAGCGATACCGCCTTGTTCACAGCACTCTTTCATATGTTCTAGTTGATGCGTATGAATATTTTTTAGTGGGAAAGAAGTTTTGTTCTTCGTTTCCTTTGCTTCAAAGTCGATGTATCTTCCTTTATACACACCGTTATAGTCGGTTGTAGACGCCTGACGAAAATAGGCTTCCGTAATCTGCGCTGCGCTTCTTGCAGGGTAGTTTACTTTAACGACTTGAATCGGTGTCGGTTTCTTGTGGATAACTGCTCGTTTTTGAAGGCGATAGAGTTCATTGGTTTGATTCAATATGTTCTCTAAACCCATACCGCGACTACTATAATTTGTTTGCATTGTTTGAGACCGAGTAGCTCGTGATAATTGTTTTTGACCTTTTGGATATTGAATCATTTTATCCCTCCTATGGCGTCTATTATAACATTTTGGCCGAAAAATGAGAAAAACTATTGCTTTTGTTACATTTTCTTAATCTCTATTCAAAATTCTTGTTAAATAACTGGCGTTTAAGTCAATTATGTTTTACAAAAGAGGAAGAGTATTGTAAAATAAATGAGTATGTAAATCCATTCATCTTTAAGGTGAATAATGAATTTATGGAGGAATAATATGACAGCAAAATTCGAAAAAGTTGAAACAAATAAAGTTGTTTTAACATTTGAAATCTCACAAGAAGATATTAAAAAAGGTTTGGACCAAGCGTTTAACCGCGTTAAAAAGAACGTGAATGTACCTGGTTTCCGTAAAGGTAAAGTAAGCCGTCAAGTATTTGAAAAAATGTACGGTGAAGAAGCTTTATACCAAGATGCATTAAACATTCTTTTACCAGATGCATATGATAATGCAGTTGAAGAAACTGATATTTTCCCAGTAACTCAACCAACAATCGATATCGAATCAATCGAAAAAGGTAAACCATGGGTTATTAAAGCAGAAGTAATTGTTAAACCTGAAGTTAAATTAGGTGAATACAAAGGCTTAACTGTTGAAAAACAAGATCGTACAGTATCTGAACAAGATGTTGAAAATCGCCTATTACAAGAACAAGCTCGTGCAGCTGAATTAGTTGTAAAAGAAGATGCAGCTGAATTAGGAGACACAGTTGTAATCGACTTCGAAGGTTTCTTAGGTGACGAAGCTTTTGAAGGCGGAAAAGGTGAAAACCACTCATTAGAATTAGGTTCAGGTTCATTCATCCCAGGTTTCGAAGACCAATTAGTTGGCGCTAAAGAAGGCGATGAAGTAGAAGTAAAAGTGACTTTCCCAGAAGAATACCATGCTGAAAACTTAAAAGGTCAAGAAGCAGTATTCAAAGTTAAAGTTCACGAAGTAAAAACTAAAGAATTACCTGAATTAACAGATGAATTCGCTAAAGATGTTGATGATTCAGTTGAAACATTAGCAGAATTAAAAGAAAAATTCCGTAAAGAATTAGAAGAAGCTAAAGCAGCAGCTGCTGATGAAGCAGTAGCAGACGAAGCTTTACGTAAAGCAGTAGAAAACGCTGCAATCGTTGAATTACCACACGAAATGGTTCACGACGAAGTTCACCGTCAAATGGAACACTACTTAAACGATATGCGTCGTAACGGAATCTCTCCTGAAATGTACTACCAAATCACTGGTACAACAGAAGCAGATTTACACAAAATGATGGAAAAAGACGCTGATGTTCGTACTAAGACAAACTTAGTATTAGAACAAATCGTTAAAGAAGAAGGCATCGAAGCAACTGATGAAGATGTAGCTAACGAAGTGAAAGAATTAGCTGCTCAATACGGTATGGAAGAAGATGCAGTTCGTGCTGCTGTTTCAGTAGATATGTTGAAAAACGATATCTCAATGAAGAAAGCATTAGCTGTAATTACTGATTCTGCTAAAGAAGCTTAATTTTATAAAATTAAATAGAAAAGCGCCGGTTTCGCTAGAGACCGGCGCTTTTTGAAACAACATTTCTTGTTGAATATAGTGACTTATGGTACTCTTAAATTGAGAAATCAGGAAAAGAATGGAGGTTTCAGATTGTATAAAGATGAAACAAAACAAGTAAGATGTTCATTTTGTGGAAAATCACAAGAACAAGTAAAGAAAATTATCGCTGGTCCTGATGTATTTATTTGTAATGAATGTGTTGATTTATGTAAAGAAATTATCGATGAAGAGTTTTCTTCTATGACAATGGATGAAATGATAGAGGTATTAAAGCCTCAAGAAATCCTAAAGGTATTAAACGATTACGTCGTTGGTCAAGATCATGCAAAGAAATCATTAGCAGTAGCGGTTTACAATCACTATAAACGTATTAATCACTTATTTAGTGAAGATGACGACGTTGAATTACAAAAGAGCAACATTTGTTTAATTGGACCAACTGGGTCTGGTAAAACTTATTTAGCTCAGTCATTAGCGCGTATTTTAAATGTTCCATTTGCGATAGCGGATGCGACTACGTTAACGGAAGCTGGTTACGTTGGTGAGGATGTTGAAAATATTCTTCTAAAACTATTACAAGCGACAGACTATGATATTGAACGTGCTGAAAAAGGGATTATTTATATTGATGAGATTGATAAGATTGCCCGTAAGAGCGAGAATGTATCTATTACTCGTGATGTAAGTGGTGAAGGGGTTCAACAAGCCTTACTGAAAATTTTAGAAGGGACTGTTGCGTCTGTTCCACCTCAAGGAGGACGCAAGCATCCACATCAAGAACTCATTCAAATCGACACTACGAATATTTTATTTATCGTTGGTGGAGCGTTTGATGGAATTGAAACAATTGTGAAAGAACGTCTTGGTGCTAAAGTAATCGGATTTGGATCTTCTAATAAAAACTTATCGAGTCACGAAAGTTTAATGCAGTTGATTATTCCAGAAGATTTACAAAAATTCGGACTTATTCCAGAGTTTATTGGACGTCTTCCAATCACTGCAGCGTTAGAACCGTTGAGTAAAGACGATTTAGTCGATATTTTAACGAAACCAAAGAATGCATTAGTGAAGCAGTATCAAAAACTCTTTGCCATGGATAACGTGGAATTAGAGTTTGAACCAGCAGCGCTTCAAGCAATTGCTGCTAAAGCGATTGAACGTCGCACGGGTGCGCGTGGTTTAAGAAGTATTATTGAATCTGTCATGATGGATTTAATGTTTGAAATTCCAAGTCGTGAAGATATTACAAAAGTGGTCGTTACAGAAGCTATTGTGAACGGAACTGGCGAACCTGATTTGTATGATGAAGAAAATCGATTGATTTCCTAGGGATTTTCAACAAAATATGTTAGGATAGAATGTGGTATAATGGGTGCATTATATTGCATTCTATTTTTATTTAAGAATATATGATTAAGGGAGATAACAGCATGAAAGGATTGAAATCCTTAATATCGAAACATTACACAAAAGAAGAATTCGCTTGGATTATGCAGGACTGGGCCAATTCAGTTTATTCTTTAATGATTACTACGGCCATTTTTCCGTTGTATTTTAAAACCGTATCTTCTAATGCTGGCCTTAGTGCGGCTGATTCTACTGCATTTTTAGGATATGCAAACTCGATTGCGACATTTGCCGTTTCTATTATGGCGCCGGTTCTTGGAGCTTTAGCGGATTATAAAGGTTATCGAAATCCGATGTTCACCTGGAGTACATTGCTTGGAGTATTTTCAGTTATTGGAATGATGTTTGCTGAAACAGATCAATGGATTTTATTATTAGCATTGTATACTTTATCGGCAATCGGATATTCAGCTTCGAACATTTTCTATGATAGTTCGATTATGGATGTAACCACTTATGATCGTATGGATAGAATTTCCGCAGCTGGATACGGGTATGGATATATCGGAAGTGTATTCCCGTTTGTATTATTTATGATGATTATGCAGTTTAGTGGATTGAATTCAAACGCAATCGTTATGGCTGGTTTCTTCATTACAGCCGCATGGTGGTTTATCTTTACGGTTCCGTACTGGTTGCATGTAACTCAAAAATCATTTATTGAAAAACCCGAGAAACCTATTAAAGAAAGTTTCATGCGTTTATGGGGAACGATTAAACGTATTGGAGAACATAAACAAGTATTCTTATTCTTACTCGCTTATTTCTTCTACATCGACGGAGTAGGTACGATTATTAAAATGGCAACAGCAATCGGTTCGGATATGGGACTCGATAGCAATAGCTTAATTGTTATCTTATTAATTGTTCAAATCGTGGCGTTTCCATTTAGTTTACTTTATGGATACTTATCAAAACGCTTTGGTAACAAGAAAACATTATTCCTAGGAATTGGTACGTATATTTTAATTTGTGTGATGGCTTTATGGTTAAATTCATACACAGATTTCCTTATCTTAGCGATTCTAATCGGTACTGCTCAAGGTGGGGTACAATCGCTCAGCCGATCATTATTCGGTCAATTGATTCCAGCCAACAGAGCAAATGAATTCTTTGGATTCTATAATATTTTTGGTAAATTCTCATCAATTTTAGGAACTACATTACTTGGGATTACCGCTCAAATGACTGGTAATTCATTAGATGGTGTCTTCTCATTAATTATCTTGTTCGTAATTGGTTCAGTCTTACTATTCTTCGTGAAGTTGCCAACTCAGAAAGGATTAGAAAATGAAGGTTAATAAAGCCGAATTTACAATTAGTGCTGTAGGACCAGCGCAATATCCTTCTGGAAACCTTCCAGAAATTGCATTATCAGGTCGTTCAAACGTTGGAAAATCATCTTTTATTAATAAGTTGATTCAACGTAAAAGCTTAGCACGTACCTCAAGTAAACCAGGTAAAACCCAAACATTGAACTTCTATCATATTAATGAACAGTTCTATTTCGTGGATGTACCAGGATATGGATATGCTAAAGTGTCTAAGAAGGAACGCGAAAAATGGGGGAAGATGATTGAGGAGTACATTACGACTCGCGAACCTCTTCGTTTAGTACTTATCTTAGTGGACTTTAGACATGAACCAAGTCAAGAAGATGTTCAAATGCGTGAATTTTTAGAGTATTACAATATTCCATATCGAATTGTGATGACGAAATGTGATAAGATTCCTCGTGGAAAATGGAATAAACATGTCAGCGTGATTCGAAAAGCATTTGGCAAACCACCAGAAGACTTATTCTTAACATTCTCATCTGAAACTGGTGAAGGAGTAGAGAAAGCTTGGGCGTGGATTGAAGAATTTATTGCCGACTAAAAAACAAGAGATACCGTATACGGTATCTCTTGTTTTGTTTAAAAGAAAAAGAAGGTCACTTGTAAGGAAAATAAAACTTGCTCCATTGCATTAAATCGCGAATTATGATATATTATATGCTGTATCATTAGGCGTAGTGTATGGAGGGAGTTTTTTTATGAGTCAACGATTATCAAAAGAAACGATTCAAAGTATACAATCGCAAGTGAATATTCTCGATATTGTAGGGCAGTTTGTCCAATTGAGAAAGCAAGGAAAGAGTCTTTTTGGCCGTTGTCCTTTCCATGATGAAAGAACACCTTCATTTACCGTCACAGAAGAAAAACAGTTATTTCACTGTTTTAGTTGTGGACGCGGTGGAAATGTTTTTAACTTCATGCAGGAATTGGAAAGTTTATCTTTCCCAGAATCGGTTGTTAGGGTAGCAGAACTTGCACATATTCCTCTCGATGTAGAAATTCCTTCTAGTCAACAAGCAATTCCTCAAAAAGAGAGAAAGTTGTTTGCGGCACATGAAAAAGCGAGTGAGTTTTACTCGCACGTCTTATTTAATACAAAAGGTGGACAAGAAGCACTTCATTACTTAACTGATCGTGGTTATACGATTGATACGTTAAAAGAATTTGGATTTGGGTTCTCGTTAAAAGACCGCACGCAGCTGACACAGCTCTTACAAGATTTAGAGCTAACAGAACAAGAAATGGAAGCGACAGGTCTATTCGTTGAAAGTCAAACTGGATTCTTTGATCGTTTTAATCAGCGGATTATGATTCCTCTTCGTAATGAACATGGGCAAATTGTCGGATTTTCTGGACGCGTGTTGCCAGGTTATTCGGATGAGTTCGCTTCTCAGGCTAAATATTTAAATAGTCCTGAAACACCGCTCTTTGCGAAAAGAAACTTCTTATTTAACTTTGATTTAGCAAAGAAGAATATTCGTAAAGAAAATAAAGTTATCCTTTTTGAAGGATATATGGATGTTATTTCTGCTTGGCAAGCGGGAGTTCAACTAGGAGTAGCTTCAATGGGAACGTCTCTAACACCAGAGCAAATTCAAAAGCTTCGTCATGTGACGGATACGATTTTGATTGCTTATGATGGTGATAGAGCAGGTTTGGAGGCAACAAACCGAGCGATTGAAATGATTCAATCCACGAATGCTTTTAGTATCGGGATTATTCCGTTTGATAATGGTCTAGATCCGGATGAATTTATCAAGCAACGTGGTTCCCAGGCGTTTATCGATTTAGTTGAACACGGGCAAGAAACCATCTATCAATTTAAAAAGAGATTCCTTTCTAAGAAATATCAACTGCAAGTTGAGAGTCAAAAGATTCAGTATATCGAAGAGATGATTATTGAACTGGCGAAGCTCACAAATGATGTTGAAAAGAATCTTGCGATGAAGTCTCTTGCAGATGAGTTTAATCTTGATTACACAACGATTCAAAATCAAGTGAAACAAAAGCAAGTTCAAACTTCACAGAATTTCCAAGCGCCACCTATATCAAGTGTGAAAACGCAACAAGTGCCTGTCGTGAACAGACCGTTTATTAAAAATGAAGGTATTCAAAGGCATTTAATTTACCGCTTGATGCATCATAATGAAGCTTGGACATATCTGAATCGTATTAATCCAGAATTTTCTTTTCCAGACGCATTATATGAGCAATTATATTTACACATTCAGGCGTTTAGAAATGAAGAAGAGGAATTTGATGTTCAAGAATTTATGTTGTTTTTAAACGATAAAGATTTAATGAACAGAAATCTGGTATCTGAAATCGAACTAGGTCAGTTTCCTCCAGAATGTACGGAACAAGAGATTCAAGATTTAGTATATGTACTTTCACAAAAGAATACTCTGAAAGAGCAGTTAGCACAAAAAAAGGAAGAGTTGAATCGAGCTGCTCTTGTGAACGATGATGAAACCAGAAAGAAATTGATGGTCGAAATCATGGAGATTCAACGACAATTAAGGAAAAGATAGAATGGAGGAATGGTGAATGACAGTTCAAAAAAATGAAAAAGGTCAAACACTGAATGAAGCAACTTCAACGCTTCTTGCAGAACGAAAATTATTCGGTCAAATTTTATACGATGATTTATCTGCGCAAATCGCAATCCCATTTGAGTTGGATGCGGAAGGAATGGATAAATTAATTCAAAAGTTTGAGGATGCAGGGGTTAGTGTTGTAGATGCTAACGGTGAACCAACAAGCCAACAATTGTCAGCAGAAAGCCAACGTGAAGCTGAAACTGGCGTTGTTGAAGATGATACTGCCTTATCTTCAAATACGAAGATTAATGACTCCGTTCGTATGTATTTGAAAGAAATCGGACGAGTTCCACTTCTTAGCGCGGATGAAGAAGTTGCATTAGCGCTCCGTATCCAAGAAGGCGATACAGAAGCTAAACAAGAGTTAGCGGAAGCCAACCTTCGTTTAGTAGTATCAATTGCAAAACGTTATGTAGGACGTGGAATGCAATTCTTGGACTTAATCCAAGAAGGAAACATGGGCTTAATGAAAGCCGTTGAGAAATTTGACCATACAAAAGGGTTCAAATTCTCAACTTATGCAACATGGTGGATTCGTCAAGCAATCACTCGTGCCATTGCAGACCAAGCGCGTACAATTCGTATTCCAGTACATATGGTTGAAACAATCAACAAATTAGTACGTGTTCAAAGACAACTATTACAAGATTTAGGACGCGAACCTACACCGGAAGAAATCGGTGCAGAAATGGATTTACCAACTGAAAAAGTTCGTGAAATTCTAAAGATCGCTCAAGAACCTGTATCTCTTGAAACGCCAATTGGGGAAGAGGACGATTCACATTTAGGTGATTTCATTGAAGATGACAATGCAACAAGTCCAGCTGATCATACAGCATATGCATTGTTGAAAGAACAACTAGATGAAGTTCTTGAACAATTAACTGACCGTGAAGAAAACGTACTTCGTTTACGTTTTGGTCTTGATAAAAACGGAGAAATCCGTACATTAGAACAAGTAGGGCAAGTATTCGGGGTAACTCGTGAACGTATTCGTCAAATTGAAGCGAAAGCATTACGTAAATTACGCCATCCAAGCCGTTCTAAACAATTAAAAGACTTCTTAGATTAAGAAATTAGTAAAAGAAGCAATCCTTAGGGGTTGCTTCTTTTGGTTCTATAATTATCTGAAAAGAAAAGAGGTGTACCGCATTGCGGTACACCTCTTTGTTATTTTATTCTAAAGTATCTGCTTCAGTAACTCCTAAAATTACTGGAAGAATCATTGGATGACGCTCGGTTTTCTTGAATAGGAATGGTCCTAAGACATCCGTAATTTTGTTACGTAATACGCGTTCGTTTAAGACTTCTTCAGAATCTGCTAAAAGTTCTTCAAGTTCATCACGAAGAATAGCTTGTGCTTCGTTTAGAAGTTGTCCGGATTCTTTCATGTAGATAAATCCACGAGAGAGCATATCTGGACCTGCAACCAACTCACGGTTTTCGTAATCGACAGTAGCCACACAGATGACTAAACCATCTTGAGAGAGTGTCTTACGATCACGAAGAACGATGTTTCCGATATCTCCGATACCATTTCCGTCGACATATACATCACCTGCAAAGAAGTGACCAGCTCTACGTGCAGAGTCAGCAGTAACGGCAAGAACATCACCATTACTCAAGATAAATGAGTTTTCTTTTGGAATTCCCACTTGAGTCGCAAGGTTTGCTTGAATCTTCTGCATACGATATTCACCGTGAACCGGAACGAAGTATTTAGGCTTCATTAAGCGAAGCATTAATTTTTGTTCTTCTTGAGAACCGTGTCCAGATGTGTGAATATTATTGACTTTACCATGAATAACTTCAGCACCAGCTTCTGAAAGAAGGTTGATAACGCGATTAACGCTTGAAGTATTTCCTGGAATTGGTGAACTAGAGAAGATAACTGTGTCACCAGGTTGAATTGAGATTTGGCGGTGAGTCCCATTTGCGATACGACTTAGTGCCGCCATTGGTTCCCCTTGAGAACCTGTACATAAAATAATGACTTTCTCAGAAGGGTATTGGTTAATTTCACGGCCATCGATAAAAGTATCATCTGGAGCCTTGATATATCCTAATTCACGAGCAGTGCGGAAGCTGGCTTCCATACTACGTCCAAATACAGCTAATTTACGACCAGTTGCTACAGCCACATCTGTTACTTGTTTTAGACGAGAAACGTTTGATGCGAATGTCGCAAAAATGATACGTCCATCCACGCGTTGGATAATTTCTTTAATCGATTTTCCAACGACTTGTTCTGATTGAGTAAATCCAGGAACTTCAGAGTTTGTACTGTCTCCTAAAAGAACAAGAACGCCTTCTGAACCAATTTGTGCCATACGGTGAAGGTTTGCAGGTTCTCCAACTGGAGTAAAGTCAAACTTATAGTCACCTGTAAACACGATATTTCCTGGAGGAGTTTTAATCACAATCCCGAATGCATCTGGAATAGAGTGGGTTGTGCGATAGAAACTCACTTGTGTTTTACGGAATTTAATGACGCTGTCTTCATCAATTTCGTGAAGAATCGCATCTCTTAAAAGACCATGTTCTTCTAATTTATTTCGAATTAAAGACATCGCAAGTTTCGTTGCGTAAATTGGGATGTTCGCTTGTTTAATTAAGAAAGGAATCCCACCAATATGGTCTTCGTGTCCATGCGAAATAAATAGACCTTTTACTTTATTAATATTTTGAACGATATAACTGTAATCGGGAATCACATAATCGATTCCTAGTAAATCATCCTCAGGGAATTTAATACCGGCATCCAAAATGATGAGCTCATCTTGGAATTGAATGCCATATGTGTTTTTACCGATTTCACCTAAACCGCCAAAAGCAAATACGCCCGTTTCGTTATTTTTAATATTTGGTTTCATATTACTTGAACACCGTTAATTTAAATTCAGGGTTTTGTTTTTCGTAAGCTAAGTGTTTTTCATCTAGCTCTTGGATAAACTCAACGTTGTATTCAGTGTTTTCATCTACAAGGCGGCGGGCTTCTACCTTGTCACTAGCTTCGATATATAAAGCTTCTGTATTCTCACGACGTGGAGCTTCCGTTTTAGTTGGTTGGTAAGTAATTTTAAAAATCATGTATGTACTCCTTTAAATTTTTTTCATAATGTTTCTATCATATTTTATCATAGAATGCTTATTTTTTCATAATCTTAAAGGCTGAAGAGAGCCTCTTTTTCCAATTTTTCAAGCAAATCTTTTGGACTTGAGATTGGTTTTGGAGTCAAAGTAGAATCTTCTTCTCCAAATTTGAAATAAATCGTATTCCAATTTCTGTGTTTTGCACCTTCAATATCATTTACTAGGTCATCGCCAATCATCCAGAAGTCATTTTTGCTCACATCTAGAAAAAGTCGTTCCACATTCATAAATGCCTCAGCTTGTGGTTTAGGAACACCTGTCGTCTCAGAAATGAAGATTCTTGAAGCGTCGAACCACTTTGCTAATCCAAGAGATGTAATTTTCTTTGACTGATGACTCGTTGGACCATTTGTAAGAAGAACAAGAGTAGAGTAGTTTGATACTTTGTCAAAAAAGTGATACCAGTCTTTATCTAATTCGATATGATCCATCACATATTGATAGGTTTCCTTAAAACGAGTGACAGATTTTCTTGAAGAATCTAAACCAAGTTCAGTAAGAGCAGATTCAATTCTAAAAAAATGACTCTCTTCTAAAGTCATTTTTTCTTTTACGAAAAAATGAAAAGCAATATCACTATTTCGTTGGTATATTTTATAAGTATTATTAGTGATATGAAATGTTGGATAGCATTTCTTTAAGGCGGTCAAGAAGACTTGCTGTTTAGAGTAGAGTGTATCATCTAAATCGAAGACTAAAATGGGTGTCTTATTCGCCAATGACAACCGCTCCTTTAGGGATATACATTGGTTGTGTTTTATTGATGTGATCATAGAACATCACACCGTTTAAATGGTCGATTTCATGTTGAACAACGATGGCTTCGTAGTCTGTTAATGTACGTACGAATTCGTCTCCGTTCACATCTTGATATTTGACAGTTACACGTTCAGAACGAAGAACAATCCCAGGAACGTCACGTTCAACTGAAAGGCAACCTTCACCTTCTTTTAGGCAGGCTTTTTTCACTGATTCACGCATGACGCGAGGATTAATCCATACTTCGTTTAAGATTGGTTCTTCATCTTCAAAACCTGGAACGAGAAGAGCAATCATTTGAATGGATTTACCAAGTTGAGGTGCAGCGAGACCAACACCTGCACGTAATTCATATTTTTCAGCAATTTCTGGGTTTTGACTATTATGTAAGAACTCTAACATTTCTTTAGCAAGTTCTTGTTGTTCTTCTGTTAGTGGGAAAGTTAGCTTTTCAGCACGTTTTCTGAGTGCAGGATGTCCCTCTAACACGATATCTTTCATTGTAATCATGGTTAACTCCTTTACTGGTTCATAAATCTGTTTCTAAGTATACCATTTTTCGCCCTAGAAACCAATCAGGGCCTTTGTTTTTGTAATTTTTTCATAAGGAAAAAGAGAATACTATAAATGACTTTAAACTTCTGTTACAATAGAAAGGAAATACGTGTAAAGGAATGGGTAATATGCTTTTTTGGAAGAAACAATCAAAACCACAAGAAACAACAGAATCTGTTTCAATTGATCGAGAGAATATCCCACAACATATTGCTGTGATTATGGACGGTAATGGTCGCTGGGCAAAGAAGCGCAATCTTCCTAGAATTGCGGGACATAAAGAAGGAATGAGTACGGTAAAACGAATCGCAATTGCTGCTGATGAATTAGGAGTAAAGGCGATGACCTTATATGCATTTAGTACTGAAAACTGGAAACGTCCAACAGAAGAAGTAAGTTTCTTAATGAAACTACCAGGAGATTTCTTTGGAACGTTTATGCCTGAACTTCAAGAAAGAAATATGAAAATCCAACTAATTGGATTTGTTGATGAATTACCTGAATCAACAAAAAAAGTAGTGTTAAAAGCCGTTGAAGATACAAAAGAGAATACTGGAATGGTTCTAACTTTTGCTCTCAATTATGGCTCACGTGCTGAAATCATCGAAGCAACGAAAGCTTTAGCAAACGAGGTTAAATCTGGAAAAATCTCAGTAGAAGATATTAATGACGAGGCTTTTGCTCGCAAATTACAAACGAGTTTCCTAGGAGAGTTACAAGATCCAGATTTAATGATTCGTACAAGCGGAGAAGTGCGATTGAGTAATTTCTTATTGTGGCAATTGGCGTATAGCGAATATTACTTTACAGATATTTTCTGGCCAGATTTTTCAGAAGAAGATTTACATAAAGCGATTCTAACTTATCAAGGAAGACATCGTCGTTATGGAGGTCTTGCATAGATGAAACAACGAGTGATTACTGCACTTATTGCTTTAGGTATATTCTTGCCAATTCTTTTTGTAGGCGACCTTTGGCTTAGAACACTTTTAGCAATGTTGGCGATTGTTGGGATTTATGAATTCTTCCAAATGAAAAAAATGAATATTTTTTCGATAGAAGGTTCTCTCACGTTACTTGCTACATTGTCATTTCTGTTTTCACAAAAACCATTAGTCGCTTTACCAAGAGGAATTGATTATTTCTTCTTTTATTTCTTAGTCGTAATGCTACTGATGACATTAACTGTATATAAGAGTGATCGCTTTTCTTTTGAAGATGCGGCATTTTGCTCGCTCATTTCTTTATACGTTGGTGGTGGATTCTCTGGAATTTTATTTGTGAGAAGCATTAGTTTTGGAATGGCGATTTTTGTCTTCTTAGTTATTTGGGGTACAGATTCGTTCGCATATTTAGCTGGACGCAGATTTGGAAAACATAAATTAGCTCCGGATATTAGCCCGAATAAAACAATTGAAGGTTCTATTGGCGGAGTTATCGGTTCCGTATTATTAGGATTATTGGTAGTTCCATTTTATAATCCAGTAAAATTCTCAGTATTTGAATTTGTGCTCTTAGTGGTTTGTTTATCCATTTTTGGACAATTAGGAGATTTAGTAGAGTCAGCTTACAAGCGACAATTTAATGTAAAAGATTCTGGAAACTTATTCCCTGGGCATGGAGGGGTTTTGGATCGTTTTGATTCAACTTTCTTCGCGATGTTTATGTTCCAGATCGTATTTAAATTTTTTGGGGAAATTTAAAAGAGGTGAAGTCATTGCAAGGAGTCATTGCATTTTTATTTGTATTTAGTATTATCGTGATTATTCATGAATTTGGGCATTACTATTTTGCCAAAAAAGCAGGGATATTAGTCCGTGAATTTGCAATTGGTATGGGACCAAAAATCTTCCAAGTCCGTAAAGGTGAAACAGTGTATACGCTGCGCTTATTACCGATTGGTGGATATGTTCGTATGGCAGGGCACGATGAAGATGAACAAGAAATTAAACCAGGGATGATGATTACCATCGTCTTAGATAGTGAGAATGTTGTTCAAAAATTAAATTTTGACGATAAATTAATTATCGAGAATTCTTTACCTTTCCAAATCGAAGATGCAGACTTACATAAGGATATGACATTAACTGGATACTTCATTAATTCTGAAGAGAAAGTAACATTAACCGTTTCTAAGACTGCAACTATTGTTGAATCTGATGGAACAGAAGTAGTCGTTGCTCCAGTGGAACGTCAATTTAATTCAGCAACTTTATGGAATCGAATTAAAACGAACGCTGCTGGACCGATGAATAACTTTATTTTATCGATTTTAGTATTTATTATTGTTGGATTCTTGCAAGGTGGAGTTCCATCTAATGATGCGATTATCGGACAAGTAACAGATGATTCTGCAGCGCAAGTAGCAGGGCTAAAAGAAGGCGATAAAGTTCTTTCAATTGACGGTGTTGAGATTCATTCATGGGATGAAATGACAAAGGTGGTTCGTTCTAGTGCGGATAAACCTCTCGAGGTTTCAATTGAACGTGACGGGAAAACTCAGGAAGTTCAAGTGACTCCTAAAGCTATCGAAGCATCAGATGGTTCAAAAGTAGGTCAATTTGGTGTGACAAGAATTCTTAAAAAAGATATTCTTTCCATTCTTGCTTATGGGTTTACGCAAACTGTTTCAGTTGTCGTATTAGTGCTTTCAGCATTAGGTTCACTCTTTACGAGAGGGTTTAATTTAAATCAACTAGGCGGACCAGTTGCGATTTACTCGATGACATCGCAAGTTGCTAAAAATGGGTTCATTGACTTACTAGCGTTTATGGGGATGATTAGTGCCAACCTTGGTGTCATGAACTTGTTACCAATTCCGGCGCTAGATGGTGGAAAACTCGTTCTGAATGTCATTGAAGGGATTCGTAAGAAACCACTCGATCCAGAAAAAGAAGGCTATTTAACAATTGCAGGGGCAATTTTCCTATTTGCATTAATGCTTCTTGTAACATGGAACGATATTATGAAATTATTTAATTAGACAAGAGAGTGTCTCTACGATGGTGGAGCACTCTTCTTATGTAATAAAAAAGGAGGAAACCATGAGTCAATCACAAAAGGATTTAATGAAAAAAGTGATCGAGCAATTTAATCTTGCTGACACTAGTATTTTTTCTCCAGAATTTGATGAAGCGAAATTAGTTCGAATCGACATTTCGAAATTGGATAAAACGTGGACGTTCCATATTCATAATCCAGTAATCTTTATGTATGAGAAATTCAAACTATTCACTGATGCGCTGAACGATACTTACCGTCAATTCGGTGGAAAAGCTGTGATTACAACAGATGATGGGGCAGAAGTGACGGAGGAACTCGTTCAGTCTTATTGGGAATATGTGCTAGAAACATTAAAGGATGAATCTGCAGTTTCTCATCAAATTTTAGCGGATCAAACTCCAAAATATGAGAAAAATCAACTAAAACTTCATTGCCCAAATGAATTAACAAAGACGCACTTAACGAATAATTGCGTTCCAAGAATCCAACAAGCTTATATGGAAGCTGGCTTCCCTAAGCTTGGCGTTCAAATTCATGTGGATGATGAGTTGCAGGACCGCATGGCAGAAGAGTTTGTTCAAAAAGAACAACAAATCGAACAGGAGTTTAACGAAGCTCAAAAAGCGGCTCAACTTGCTGCTTCCCAAGCGCCTCAAAAAAAATCAGGTGCTCCAGCTTCTTCTAAACCAGAAGGTGTTATTTACGGTAAACCGATTAAATCCAATAGTGAAGTTCGTGCTATTGCTGATATTTTCGAAGAAGAGCGCAATGTTGTTATCGAAGGGAAGATTTTTGATATCGAACTTCGTCGTGGTAAAGCAAAAGGAAAGTTGTTCGGAAATGTTAAATTGACGGACTATACTTCTTCCATCAGTGCGACTTTATTCCCATCAACTCCTGAAGATGAACAAGCGCTTGAAGGGTTGAAAAAAGGAACATGGGTTAGAGCGTTCGGTACGATTGAAGTGAATAAATTTTCTCAAGAATTGGGAATGATTATTCGTGATATGAACGCTGTGAATCGTGAAGGTAGAAAAGATAAGGCAGAAGGCGAAAAACGCGTTGAGTTGCATATGCATACGAATATGTCAGTGATGGATGCAACGAATGCTCCAAGCGACTTGATTAGTCAAGCGGCTAAATGGGGACATAAGGCGATTGCGATAACAGACCACGCCAACTTACAAGCTTATCCAGAGGCACACGGGGCTGGTAAGAAAAACGGCATTAAGATTTTATACGGATTAGAAGGAAATATCGTAGATGATCATGTGAACGTTGCCTATAATCCACAGCATATTTTATTAGAAGATGCGACTTATGTGGTCTTCGACGTGGAAACAACCGGTCTTTCTGCGATTTATGATAGCATCATCGAATTAGCCGCCGTGAAAATGAAAAATGGTGTTGTAGTTGACAAGTTTGAAGAATTTATCGATCCAGGTCATCCATTATCAGCAACAACCATTCAATTAACAGGGATTACTGATGAGATGGTAAAAGGCTCAAAATCAGCAGAACAAGTCTTAAAAGAGTTCCATGAATTTTCTAAAGACTGTATTCTTGTAGCGCATAATGCAAGTTTTGATATGGGCTTCTTAAACACAGGATACGAAAATGTGGGAATTCCAAAAACAAATCAACCAGTTATCGATACCTTAGAATTGTCTCGTATGTTGCATCCACAACTGAAGTCTCACCGTTTAAATACTTTAGCGAAACGGTATAATGTTGCACTTGAACAACACCACCGTGCCGTGTATGACTCTGAGACAACGGGTTATTTATGTCATATTTTCTTAAAAGAAGCAGCTACAGAGCATAATCTCTTATATCACGATGAATTAAATACCAATATTCATCCAGAGGAAGTCTTTAAAAACGGGCGTCCATTCCATGCGACGATTTTTGCAAAAGATCAAGCTGGACTAAAAGAATTGTTCAAGGTTGTATCTCAATCCAATATCGAGTATTACTACCGCGTCCCTCGTATTTTAAGAAGTATGCTTTCAAGCCGTCGTGATTCGTTCCTATTAGGTTCAGGATGTGCTGAAGGGGAAGTATTCGAAGCGATGATGCAAAAAGGGTACAACGAGGCAAAAGAAAAGGCTAAATTCTATGACTATATTGAAATTATGCCGAAAGCCATCTATCGACCTTTAATCAAGAAAGAATTAATTCGGAACGAGCATCATTTAGAAGAGATTATTCAAAACTTAGTCCGTCTGGGAGAAGAGTTAGGGAAACCAGTTGTAGCGACTGGGAATGTTCACTACTTAAATCCAGAAGACAAGATTTATCGCGAGATTCTTCTGACATCATTAAACAATGGGGTTCCTCAAGAATATCCGGATGCACACTTGAGAACGACTGATGAGATGTTAAAAGAATTCGCGTTTCTTGGTGAAGAAAAAGCTTATGAAGTTGTCGTGACGAACTCGAATTGGGTTAGCGAACAATTGGAAGAAATTACTCCAGTGAAAGATGATTTATTTACTCCTAAAATTGAAGGCGCCGCTGACGAGATAACTAAATTAAGTTACGATAAAGCACATGAATGGTATGGAAACCCTCTACCTAAAATTGTTGAGGATCGTATTAAAAAAGAGCTAAAGAGTATTATTGGAAATGGTTTTTCGGTAATTTATTTAATTGCTCAAAAACTTGTATTAAAGAGTAATCAGGACGGGTATTTGGTTGGATCACGTGGGTCTGTTGGTTCGTCTCTAGTTGCGACATTAACAGGAATTACCGAAGTGAATCCATTAGCCCCACACTATCGTTGTCCTCAATGTCAATTATCAGAATTCTTTGATGATGGATCAGTAGGCTCAGGTTTTGATTTACCTGAAAAAAATTGTCCAAGATGTAATACGAGGATGGTTAAAGACGGACACGACATTCCGTTTGAAACTTTCCTTGGATTCTACGGAGATAAAGTTCCCGATATCGATTTGAACTTTAGTGGGGAATATCAACCACAAGCGCATAACTATACAAAAGTATTGTTCGGGGAAGATTATGTATATCGTGCAGGAACCATCAGTACGGTTGCTGAAAAGACTGCTTTTGGTTATGTAAAAGGATATGAACGTGACTTGGGACTCGAACTTCGTCAAGCAGAAATTGAACGTCTAGCTAGTGGATGTACAGGGGTTAAACGTAGTACAGGTCAGCACCCGGGTGGGATTATTGTAATTCCTGACTATATGGATGTATACGACTTTACGCCAATTCAATACCCGGCAGATGATTTGAGTGCTGAGTGGAGAACAACCCACTTTGACTTCCATTCAATTCACGATAATGTATTAAAACTCGATATTCTTGGACACGATGATCCTACCGTGATTCGTATGTTACAAGATTTATCAGGAATGGATCCGAAATCGATTCCACCTGATGATCCAGAAGTGATGAAAATCTTTGGTGGTACTGAAGTGTTAGGAGTTACTCCTGAACAAATCGACTCCAATACGGGGACACTTGGTATTCCGGAATTTGGTACGAAATTCGTTCGTGGAATGTTAGAACAAACAAAACCTTCAACATTTACTGAGTTGCTCCAAATTTCAGGATTATCGCATGGTACCGACGTATATCTTGGAAATGCTGAAGAATTAATTCGTCTTCACAATATTCCGCTTGCCGATGTTATCGGTTGTCGTGACGATATCATGGTGTATTTAATCCATAAAGGCGTTGAAGAAGGGATTGCCTTCAAAATCATGGAAGGAGTACGTAAAGGGAAAGGAATCCCTGACGACTTCCAAGCGATTATGAGAGAAAACAATGTCCCAGAATGGTATATTCAATCTTGCTTAAAGATTAAATATATGTTCCCGAAAGCCCATGCGGCAGCGTATGTTTTAATGGCGTTACGTGTAGCTTGGTTTAAAGTTCATAAACCATTGTTATACTACTGTGCTTATTTCTCAGTGCGTGCGCAAGATTTCGATATCGTTGCCATGTCACAAGGGAAAGAGATGATTAAGAAACGTATTAAAGAAATTCGCGAAAAAGGAATGGAAGCAAGTACGAAAGAACAAAACTTGCTAACCGTTCTTGAATTAGCCAACGAGATGGTGGAACGTGGTTTCCACTTCAAGATGGTCGACGTGGATAAATCTGAAGCAAGTAATTTTGTCATCGAAGGTGATTCACTGATTGCTCCATTTAGAGCGATTCAAGGATTAGGCTTGAACGTTGCAAACAAAATCGTTGAAGCAAGACAAGAACAACCATTCCTATCGAAGAAAGATTTGGCGACACGTGGTAAAGTATCGAAGACGCTTATTGACTATATGACAGAAAACAAAGTCTTAGACCACTTACCAGATGAAAACCAATTATCATTATTCGATGATTTGTTCTAATATCACAATAGTTGGTATTTTAACAAAGTATATGGTATACTAACAAAGTAGAATAGTAGTTGAGAGGAGAGTGAGCGGAAACGCTCACTCTTTTTATCGACATGGACTCAAGTAGCAAGGAGGTTGAGGCTATGAGTAAAGTAACTGAGACGGTAACAGAGCTTACTAAAGAAGTAATTGAAAAAGAAGGCTTTGAGTTATTCGACTTAGAATTTGTTAAAGAAGGAAAGAATTGGTTTCTACGTTTTTACTTAGATAAACCGGGCGGTATCGATTTAGATGACTGCGCGTTTATGAGTGAAAAATTTAGTGAAATTCTTGATTCACAAGACCCAGATCCAATTCCACAAGCTTACTTCTTAGAAGTTTCTTCACCAGGTGCAGAGCGCCCGTTAAGAAACGAGGAAGAATTAAAAGCAGCGATTGGTTCATATGTACACTTATCGTTTTATCAAAACGTTGAAGGTGAGAAATTCCTTGAAGGAACTCTTCTTTCAGTCGATGAAGAAACGGTAACATTAAACGTACAAATCAAAACTAGAACAAAAGAATTTACAATTGATCGTAAGAATATTGCGAAAGCACGTCTTGCAATCAAATTCTAAGGAGTAAAGGAGTAAACAAATGAGTAAAGAAATGCTACGAGCATTAACTGTTCTCGAAGAAGAAAAAGGAATCTCTAAAGATGTCGTGATTACAGCTTTAGAAGCAGCGTTAGTGTCTGCATATAAGAAAAACTACGGACAAGCTCAAAACGTTGAAGTGGAGTTTGACCAAAAGAAAGGCAACATGCATGTATATGCAGTTAAAGAAGTTGTTGAATATGTATTCGATTCAACTCTCGAAGTTAGCCTAGAAGAGGCGCATGCGAAAAACAAAGCATATGAAGTTGGCGATAAAATTCGTTTTGAAGTAACACCTAAAGACTTCGGACGTATTGCTGCTCAAACAGCTAAACAAGTGATTATGCAACGTCTTCGCGATGCTGAACGTACAAACATCTACAATGAATTCATCCAATACGAAAATGAAATCATGACAGGTGTTGTTGATCGTCAAGATTTCCGTTACGTGTACGTAAACCTTGGTCGTATCGTTGCTGGTATGGCCAAACAAGACCAAATTCCTACAGAAGAGTACTTACCTGATCAACGTATCAAAGTTTTAGTTTCTAAAGTTGATAACACTACTAAAGGACCTCAAATTTTCGTAAGCCGTACTCATCCAGATTTATTAAAACGTTTATTTGAACAAGAAGTTCCTGAAATTTACGACGGCGTTGTAGAGATCGTTTCTATCGCTCGTGAAGCAGGAGACCGTGCTAAAGTAGCTGTTCGTTCAAACGATGCTAATTTAGACCCAGTTGGAACATGCGTAGGACCTCGCGGACAACGTGTTCATAACATTGTTGAAGAATTAAACGGTGAAAACATGGATATCGTGGAATGGAACGAAGATCCAGCAATTTACATCAAAAACGCATTAAACCCAGCTCAAGTACTTAAAGTTGAATTTAATGATGATAGCAATGGTTGTATCGTTGTTGTACCAGATCACCAATTATCTCTTGCAATTGGTAAACGTGGTCAAAACGCACGTCTAGCTGCGAAATTAACAGGATACCGTATTGATATTAAATCTGAAACTGCTTATGAAGAGTATTTAGAAAATTTAGCAAATCCAGTTGTTGAAGAAACAGAAGAAACTTCTTCTGAAGAAGAATAAAATACAGGAGGTGCACGATGAAAAAGAAAAAGATTCCGATGCGCCGTTGTATCGCTTCTGGTGAAATGATGCCGAAGAAAGAGTTGGTTCGTATTGTTCGTAATGCTGAAGGCGTTGCACAAATTGACCCAACTGGTAAAGTAAACGGCCGTGGCGCTTATATTACTCTTGAACCTACATTAGTTGAGAAAGCTTGGAAAAACCGTCTATTTGAAAAACAATTAGAAATTGAAATTCCAGATGCATTTTACGAAGAACTTCTCGCTTATGTAGAACATCAAAAAGCAAGAAAAGAGTTGTTTAGTGATGGAAGAGCTCGTTAAACAAAGAGCTTTGAATTTACTTGGAATGGCAACAGCTGCTCGTAAACTGATTAGTGGTGAGGAGCAAGTTATCCAAAGTATTCAAAGACAAAAAGGAAATTTAGTGATTTGTACCAAAGATTGTAGTGCAAACACGGTTAAAAAAATCAAAAACAAATGTGAATATTATGAAATTCCTTTTGTTCAGCAATTTGAAACGGATGAATTGTCTTTAGCAATTGGCAAAAGACGTTCCATCGTTTTAGTTGATGATCGAGGGTTTACAAAGAGTCTACTGAAGATGAAGGGATTTAACGATATGAACGAATAGGAAGGTGAGACTATGTCGAAAACTCGCGTATACGAATTAGCGAAAGAATTAAACGTGGCTAGTAAAGAAATTATTGAAAAAGCAAAAGAAGTAGGTATTTCATACAATAGCCATATGTCTACTATGGAAGAAGCTGAAATCTCAAAAATTAAAGGAGCTTGGAATTCTAAGCCAGCTGCTAAATCAGCACCAAAAGCTGAGAAGAAAGAGGCAAAACCTGCTCCAAAACAAGAAGTGAAAAAAGCTGAACCTAAAAAAGAAGTAGAAAAAGGTCACGCTCCTAAGAAAGAATTTACAAAGAGAGAAGACCACAGCCCAAAACAAGGACAACACAAACAAAATCAAGAACGTAACCATTCTCAAAATCAAAGACGTCATGAGCAAAACGATAAGAGAAATCAAGAACGTCCAAACCAAAAACCACAAAACGCGAATGGAAACCGTCCTTCATTTAAGAAAGAACCAGCACGTAATGAAGCTCGTTCAAACCAACAAGGACAAGTAGAACGTCCACGTAACAATCAAAAACCAAACAACAATAACGATCGTTTCGAATCACCAAGAAACAATCGCAATAACGACAGAAAAAACCAACAACGTTTTAACGATTTTAACAATGATGGTTTTAGCAAGAAAAACCGTAACCAAAAAGGTAAAAAAGGAAACCGTCGTGATGAACAAAAAGCTAAACCAGCTGTTCCAGCACGTAAATTCCACGAATTACCAGAAGTTTTAGTGTATACAGATGGCATGACAGTTGCTGAATTAGCGAAGAAAATCAAACGCGAACCAGCAGAAATCATCAAAAAATTATTCCTATTAGGAGTAATGGCGACTTTAAACCAAGGTCTATCTAAAGACGCAATTGAATTATTAGCAGCAGACTATGGTATGGATGCTGAAGAAAAAATCGAAAAAGATATTTCTGATTTAGATGTGTACTTTGAAGAAGCAGCTGCAGAAGGTGCTGAAAGCACTGTACGTCCTCCAGTTGTAACAATCATGGGACACGTTGACCATGGTAAAACAACATTGCTTGACCAATTACGTAACTCTTCAGTTGTAGCGGGTGAAGCAGGTGGTATCACTCAACATATCGGTGCGTACCAAATCAAAATTGATGGCAAACCAATTACATTCTTAGATACTCCAGGACACGCGGCCTTCACAACAATGCGTGCGCGTGGAGCGGATATCACTGATATTACAGTTATCGTAGTAGCAGCCGATGACGGTGTAATGCCACAAACAATCGAAGCGATTAACCATGCGAAAGCAGCAGATGTTCCAATTATTGTTGCTGTGAACAAAATCGATAAACCAGCAGCGAACCCTGGACGTGTAATGCAAGAACTTTCTGATTTAGGACTTGTTCCTGAAGCATGGGGTGGAGACACAATTTTCGTTGAGATTTCAGCGAAATTCAACCAAAACATTGAAGAGTTATTAGAAATGATTCTTTTAGTAGCTGAAGTTCAAGAGTTGAAAGCAAATCCTAACCGTTTAGCTTTAGGTACTGTAATCGAAGCTCGTTTAGATAAAACAAAAGGACCTATCGCAACATTATTAGTTCAAGAAGGAACTCTTAAAGTTGGGGACCCAATCGTTGTTGGTAATACATTTGGACGTGTCCGTGTAATGGTGAATGACCAAGGACGTCGTGTGAAAACTGCTTTACCAGCGACTCCAGTTGAGATTACTGGTCTTAACGCTTCACCTCAAGCCGGTGACCGCTTCGTAGTATTCGAAGACGAAAAGACTGCGCGTTCAGCTGGTGAAGAACGTGCGAAACGTGCCTTAATCGAACAACGTAACGCTTCAAGCCGTATTACATTAGATAACTTATTCTCTACATTAAAAGAAGGAGAATTGAAAGAAGTTAATGTCATCATCAAGGCTGACGTACAAGGTTCTGTAGAAGCATTAGCATCAAGCTTACAAAAGATTGAAGTAGAAGGCGTGCGCGTGAAGATTATCCATACAGCTGTAGGGGCAATCAATGAGAGTGATATTACTCTTGCTACTGCAAGTAACGCGATTATCATTGGATTTAACGTAAGACCTACGCCGCAAGCGAAGATTCAAGCTGAATCTGATCAAGTAGATATTCGTTTACACCGTATCATTTATAACGTAATCGATGAAATTGAAACAGCGATGAAAGGTATGTTAGATCCAGAATTCGAAGAGAAAATCACTGGTCAAGCTATCGTCCGTGAAACATACACTGTATCTAAACTTGGAACAATTGCTGGTTCATACGTATTAGAAGGTGTTGTTAAACGCTCAAGCTCAGTTCGTTTAATCCGTGATAACATTGTTATTTACGAAGGTGAATTAGCAAGCTTGAAACGATTCAAAGACGACGCTAAAGAAGTTAAACTTGGATTCGAATGCGGTATCATGATTGAAGGCTACAACGATATTAAAGTAGACGATATCATCGAAGCATACGAAATGGTCGAGATTAAAAGAAAATAGTGTGAGACCGACTGTTTAGCTTTGGAACACTGGAGTTAAGGAGAGGAAAATCGCAAAGATTTTACGAAGCTTAACGAAGTGGACGCCAAAGCTAGGAGGTCAAGCCGTTATATAAATAGTGCGAGAAAATTCGGGTTGAATCGAACCGTTGGACCGGAACACCGTAAGCGACTAGAATAGTCGTGCGGATGTTTCGGGAAACGCACGTCGATTCAGAATTTTCAAGCCGTTATCCAAATAGTGTGAGACCGACTGTTTAGCTTTTGCGAGAAAATTCGCTTTGAATCGACCAAATTTAAGAAGAAATTTATGATTTAACTAGAACAAAGAGGGACTGATTGCAGTGCCTCTTTCGTTGGAAAGGAGACAAAATGGCAAACTTTAGAGTTGGACGTGTGTCACAAGAAATTTTACGAGAAGTAAATGATATCCTATCTAAAAAAGTGCGTGACCCACGTGTACAAGAAATTACAATTACTGAAGTAGAAGTAACTGGTGATTTGCAAATTGCAACTATCTACTATACAACACTTCAAAAATTAGCTAGTGAACGTCAAGCGACTGAACGTGGTTTAGAAAAATCAAAAGGCTTAATCCGTCGTGAATTAGGCAAACGTCTTTCATTGTACAAGACTCCAGAATTGATTTTTAAACGTGATGAATCAGTGGATTACGGTAATCATATCGATGAGCTTTTAAAATCAATTCAAGAAGAAGACGAACAAAGATAATAATTTTAAGGGCAAAAGGACATCAAACAGAAACAACTCTTTTGCCTTTTTAGTAAAAAATTATCATATATGATAATTTTCGTGTGTATTTAAAAAGCCAGAAGAGGTGTTTTATGATTGATGCAAATAATACATGGGTATTGTGGTCTATTATCGTTGGGATTGCGACTATCAGTATCTTTTTAGAAAATCGATATAAATGGGCTGCAAAGATTAGTGGAGCGATTATAGGTCTGTTAATGGCAGCGACATTAAGTAATTTAGGAGTAATTCCTACAGAATCGCCTGTATATGATCAAGTTTGGGGAGTTGTTGTTCCTTTAGCCATCCCAATGCTTTTATTCCAATGCGATTTAAAACAAATTTGGAAAGAGAGTGGACGATTATTAGCTATCTTCCTAATCAGTTCTGTAGGGACTGTTCTTGGGGCAGTACTAGGGTATTTAGCCTTATCTAAAGCTATTCCAGTACTAAACCATATCGCTGGAATGATGGTTGGAAGTTATATCGGTGGAGGAGTAAACTTTGTTGCTGTTTCATCCGCTTTTGAGATTCCAAAAGAATTGATTTCTGCTGCAACAGTTGCGGATAACTTATTAATGGTATTCTATTTCTTAATCTTACTGATGATTCCTTCAATTGGATTCTTCAAAAAGCATTTTAAATTTGCTTATACAGAAGGTGTCAAAGAGGAAGAAGAAAAAGCTTATGGCAAAGATACAATTATCACTGTTCAAGATGTAGCGTTTGTTTTTGCGATTTCTGTTATTATCGTAACAATTAGCTTTACTTTATCTGAATTTATTTCCGGTCTAGGGGATAACAGCTTTATTCAACTAGTTTCGAATAAATATTTAATTCTAACTACTTTAACAGTAGCTTGCTCAACGATTTTTGCAAAATACTTCAAGAAGATTAGTGGAGCAAATGAAATTGGAACTTTCTTGATATACTTATTCTTCGTGGTTATCGGAATTCCAGCTTCAATCGGAGCAATCATTGAAAAGTCTCCATTGTTATTAGTGTTCTGTGCTATCATGGTTTTTGTGAACATGGCAGTGACATTTGCTGGTGCAAAAATTTTCGGATTCACAGTGGAAGAAGCCATTCTTGCTTCAAACGCAAATATCGGTGGACCAACAACAGCTGCAGCGATGGCTATCTCTAAAGGATGGCATCGTTTCGTAGCTCCTACAATGCTTGTAGGGACGCTTGGATACATTATTGGTACTTATGTTGGTATCTTTATTGGACAAATATTAAACTAACAAAAAAGCAACTAATTCTCGCTTTGAGAGTTAGTTGCTTATTTTTTTATTTATTTTCTAAGTAAGTAATGGCCATTGCATCTACGCCTGTATGGCTCATGATGATTGGTGAAGTTGTTACAATTGTTAGTGGTACATCAGGGAATAACTCACGTACACGAGCGATATTTCCTTCGTTAAAGTCACTTAAGCCTGCATGCATAATTCCGATTTCTTGAATCCCCTTTGGAGCTGATTTCATCTGTTCAAAGATTTCATCATATTTCTTTTGAAGCGATTTTAAGCCTCGTCCTTTTTGGATGATTTCAATTTTCCCGTTAATGACTTGAAGGAATAATTTGATATTCAGTAAGTTAGAGAACATTCCCATTAGTTGGCTAATACGGCCACCTTTAATTAAATTGTCTAAGTTAACAACTGTTAAATAAAGAGTAGTGCGTTTCTTAGCATCTTCAATAATCTCAAAAATTTCTTCAACTGTTTTTCCATCCTGAGCTGCTTTAGCGGCCTCTTTAACAATCATCCCCATGGATCTGGAAGTGAAGTCCGAATCAACAACAGTGACATTTGTTTCTGTGATGTCAGCTGCTTGGCGAGCAGCGTCGACAGTACCGCTTATTGAACGCATCATCTGAATTGAAATCACAGAATCTCCGTTTTTGCCAAGTTCATCATATACTTCTACAAAACGTCCAATAGAAGGTTGAGCTGTTTTTGGAAGCTCAGCACTTGCAATCATTTTTTCTTTAAATTCTTCTTTAGTAATTGTTACGCCATCGATATAATTTTCATCATCGATTGAGATGTTCATTGGAACGATAGAGATTTCAAATTGTTTTACTTCTTCTTCAGTTAAATCTGCTGTTGAGTCCGTTACAATATATACTTTAGACATTAAAGTCACTCCTATCAAATAAGTTTACTTATTTATAATACCATATTTTTCGCATAAAAAGCTATATTCATAATCTATGTGGAAAAGGGTGAATTATGATACAATAGGTTAGCAAATGTAAAGTCTGAGGTGATGAATGGGATGGACGGAATCCTTCCGTTATGGAAAGAAAAAGGCATGACGTCATTTGACTGTGTCTATAAGGTCAGAAAATTATTAAAAACAAAAAAAGTCGGCCATTCTGGAACGCTCGATCCTGAAGTAGATGGAGTGTTACCAATTTGTATTGGAAAAGCGACTAAGGTTGTTGAGAATCTTCACGAAGCCAATAAAGTTTATCAAGGTGAAATTACATTAGGATTTTCAACCGAGACCGAAGATGCACATGGGGAAATTGTTGCTTCATCTCCAATTGAATATCCTTTCTCTATTCCAGAAATAGATGAAAAAATGCAAAGTTTCATTGGAGAAATTACTCAGATTCCACCGATGTATTCTGCGGTTAAAGTGAACGGGAAGCGTCTTTACGAATATGCAAGAGCTGGAGAAGAGGTAGAACGTCCCATCAGAAAAGCAATGATTTATGATTTCAGACGAATTTCAGAACCTGTTTATAATGAGGAATCGAAGACGCAATCATGGAAGTTTGAAGTGAGTTGTAGTAAAGGGACTTACGTTCGAACCCTTTCTGTTGATTTAGGAAGAGCGCTGGGGGTTGAAGCGCATATGTCTCAATTAACCCGAGTGAAAAGCGGACCTTTTCAAACGGATGATTGCATAACGTTAGAAGACCTAAATAGACTTGCTCAAAAAGATAAAGCGCAAGAAGTCCTAAAACCAGTTGATTTAGTTTTTAAAGACTATCCACGAATGGATTTGACCCAAGATGAATTCATTCGTTTTAAAAATGGTGCGCTATTATTACAATCTGAATTTCCTCAAATTGAATCGCCGACAGCTTGTTATTATGAAGGGCAACTCGTTTCAATTTATGCTCCTCATCCGATAAAAAAAGGCTTATTAAAACCAATAAAAATGTTATAGAAAGGAGAGAAGAATGCAAACAATAGAGTTAACACACCCTTATAAAAAAGAGTGGGTACTTCAAGAACCGATTGTCCTTGCTTTAGGTTTCTTTGATGGAATCCACTTAGGGCATAGAGAAGTGATTACTACTGCCAAAAGAGTCGGACAGGAACGCGGCTTTAAAGTTGCAGTGATGTCTTTTAATCAGCATCCATCTGTTATTTTTCAAAACGTGGATCCTGAGAGCATTCAATATGTCTCCCCACTAGGACGTAAGAAGGAATTATTAGAAGAACTAGGTGTTGATATTTTCTATTTAGTTGATTTTACTAAGGAATTTGGAGCTCTCACTCCGCAAGAATTTGTCGAACAATATATTGTTGGATTAAATGCAAAAGTCATTGTAGCTGGTTTTGATTACACTTATGGCAAGAGAGACATTGCGAACATGGAATTATTACCAAAGTATGCTTCGAATCGTTTTGAGATTATTACCATCTCTGAACAAAAGAACGATAGTGGGAAGATTAGTTCGACAGCTGTGAGAGATTTATTGCAAGAAGGGCGTATTGAAGAAGCAAATAAATTGTTAGGATATGACTACATGATGGATGGAGTCGTTGTTCATGGCTTTGGACGAGGCAGTAAAATGCTTGGGTTCCCAACTGCGAATATTGAAGTGTCAAATGATACATTCCTATTAAAAAATGGTGTTTATGTCGTTGAAATGCTAGTAGAAGGTCAATGGCTTCCAGGAATGGCATCGATTGGCATTAATCCAACTTTTGATGATGTCCATAAAGTAACGATCGAAGTAAACATACTCGATTTTGACAAAGATATTTATCACTTACCAGTTCGTGTGAAATGGTTGAAGTATTTAAGACCAGAATTGAAATTTGACGGTATTGAGGCTTTGATTGACCAATTGAAACAAGATGAGGAAAATACAAGAAATTATTTCAAAGCGAAGAGAGGTTGATTCTCTATGTGGTATTTAAAGAATTACCATGAATTAACAAAAGAAGAGATTGTAGCCATTTATAAAGCTAGAATTGAAACCTTTATTGTGGGTCAAAAGTTGAATTATCAAGAAATCGATGATACCGATACAATTTCCTGGCATCTATTTGAGATGAATGATGCTAATGAAGTGATTTCTTATTTACGCATTATTCCTGAAAAAGAGAAGATCCTTCTTGGTCGAGTATTAATAGATAATAGATACCGAGGCAAAGGAAAAGGTCGTGCATTGTTAGAACGCGCTAAAGAAGTATGCAAAGAGTGGTTTGTGGATACTGTCATTGAAGTCCATGCACAAGCACATTTAGTAAAATTATATGAATCACTTGGATTTGAAGTAGTTTCAGATCCGTATGATATAGTTGGAATCACGCATGTTACTATGGAGTTGTATTAGGAGGAAATCATGATTACACGTTACACACGTCCAGAAATGGCAAAAATTTGGTCTGATGAAAATCGTTATAACTGTTGGCTAGAAGTTGAAATTTTAGCGGATGAAGCTTGGGCTGAATTAGGAGAAATCCCAAAAGAAGATGTAGAAAAGATTCGTAAAAACGCAAAATTTACGGTAGAACGTATTTTGGAAATTGAAGAAGAAACAAGACATGATGTTGTTGCATTTACAAGATGTGTCTCTGAAAGTCTTGGTGAAGAAAAGAAATGGGTTCACTACGGATTAACGAGTACAGATGTGGTGGATACAGCTTATGGTTATCAGTTGAAACAAGCCAACGATATTTTACGTAAAGACTTAGCAGACTTCCTAGAAATCATTAAAGAAAAAGCCTTAGCTTATAAAGATACGGTTTGTATGGGTAGAACGCATGGAGTTCATGCTGAACCAACCACGTTTGGTTTAAAATTAGCGTTATGGTATTCAGAAATGAAACGGAATATTGAACGCTTCGAACGTGCAGCCCAAGGGGTTGAAGCTGGTAAAATTAGTGGAGCAGTTGGAACATTTGCCAATATTTCTCCTGAAGTGGAAGCATATGTATGTCGTAAATTAGGGATTCGTCCTCAAGAAATCTCTACACAGATTTTATCTCGTGACTTACATGCGGATTACCTTTCTACAATCGCTTTAATTGCGACAAGTATCGAAAAATTCGCGACAGAAATCCGTGGGCTACAAAAATCTGAAACACGTGAAGTAGAAGAGTTCTTTGCAAAAGGGCAAAAAGGATCTTCAGCAATGCCACATAAACGAAATCCAATTGGTTCTGAAAATATGGCTGGACTGGCTCGTGTGATCAGAGGACATATGGTGACTGCGTATGAGAACGTGAACTTATGGCATGAACGCGATATTTCGCATTCTTCAGCAGAACGTATTATTATTCCAGATAGCACGATTTTATTGAACTATATGCTTCGTCGTTTCGGTAATATCGTTAAGAACTTGACGGTATTCCCAGAAAATATGTTACGCAATATGGATGCGACTTTTGGCTTAATTTACAGTCAAAGAGTATTATTGAAGCTGATCGACAAAGGAATGAGTCGTGAAAAAGCTTATGATTTAGTACAACCATGTACAGCTAAAGCTTGGGATGAAAAATTACCATTCCGTTCTGTTTTAGAAGAGCAACCTGAAATTACGGCTACTCTAAGTAAAGAAGATCTAGATGATGCGTTCGATTATCACTACCATATCAAGAATGTAGATTTAATCTTTAAACGTGTTGGAATCTTGTAGATTAAAAAATTACTGAAAAGAGTGCATTTTTTAAGAAAATGTGGTATAAATAGAAAGTAAAATTTTAACTAAAGGAGTCAGAAAATGATTAACGTAAGTGATTTAAAAGCTGGAATGACATTCATTCTTGATGGAAAATTAATTAAAGTGTTGGAAATCAGCCACCACAAACCAGGTAAAGGGAACACTGTAATGCGTATGAAAATCCGTGACGTTCGTAACGGTTCAACAGTAGACACAACAATGCGTCCTGATGAAAAAGTAGAACGTGCACATATCGATACTAAAGATGTTCAATACTTATACAGCCAAGATGGCGTTGGAGTATTCATGGACTTAGAAACATACGAACAATACGAAATTCCTGAAGAAACAATCGAACAAGAATTAAAATATATCTTAGAAAACATGGAAGTTAAAATCCAATTCTACGGTTCTGAAGTAATCGGGGTTTCATTACCATCAACAGTTGTACTACAAGTTACTGAAACTCAACCATCAATCAAAGGTGCTACAGTTACAGGTTCTGGTAAACCAGCTACAATGGAAACAGGTTTAGTAGTTAACGTTCCAGACTTCATCGAAGCAGGAGAGTACTTAGAAGTTAACACTGCAGAAGGTACATACGTACGTCGTGCAACTAAATAATGATGAATCGAAATAAGGGTGAGCCAAGTGTTCATCCTTATTTTTTATAAAGGAGTAATGTAAATGCGGATTGCTGTAATGGCAGGAACACCAATGGACACGAAGTTAGGTGTCGATTTATTAAAGAAAAATGGATTCACTCGAACAATCTCTGTTCCTATTTCTAATAATCCAGTCGAACAAACAACTTTTCAATCCTTAGAGGAAGAAGAAAGAGATCAGTATATTAGAAGTGTGATTGATGGGATGAAAAATGACATCGATGCTATTTTTGTTTATTGTAATTCACTCAGTTCTGTTGTAAATTTTGATAAATTGCAAGACGAATATAAACTCCCAATGATTACTCCGATGCAAATGTATCGAACACTTGGAGTAGAACATGATTATTTAGCTGTAATGGCAGCTAATTCTCATGGGTTAACTGGGGTAGAAAACAATCTATATATTGCCAATCCTAATCTTAAGGTTTTTGGTGTGACGATGTTAGAACTTGTTAAAGCGATTGAAACTGGCAAACCCCAAGAGGAGATTATTAAGCAATTTGATTTTCAAAGTCTTTTCCATTATTTTGAGAGTACAGAAATCGAAGCTGTCGTATTAGGGTGTACACATTTTCCATATGTAAAGAGAGAATTAGAACAGCTCTCAAATATTCCAATTATAGATGTGGGTGTCTATATGATTGACCGATTGAAGAGCCATATTCAGGAGGAAAATCATGATTTCAATTGAAAAGATGAGTTATTTCTTTCGGTATGACAAAGTTAAATATAAAAATCCAGTAAAATTTCCAGAAATTGCAGTAGAAATGGAACAGTTGAAGAAAGCTGGCCAAGATGCAAGACAGGAATTCACGAAGTTAACAGAAGTGTTTCAGAAGAACTTTAAGTCATTTCGCATGGACCGAGTTAGTCAATGGATGAATCAAGCTCAAGTGGCAAGACCCGCTTTTTGGAGATACTTTATCGAAGAGGGGCAAGATGAAGGAAATCCATCCTTTGCATTACGGTTGTTTTATAATGACGATAAATTGGGCGTATATGTAGAATTGAGTTTTATCGAACGTAAAATGAACGAACGCTCTCTGAGGTTACAAAACAAAGTGTTGGAATGTGAACCTAATCGTGACATTCTATACGTAGCATCTGATTTTCAAAAGAATGCAACAGCATACGAAGGAAACGTATCTAATAGAGATGAACTAATAGAAGCTGTCAAAGAAGGAGAAATACGTAAAGTCATTTTAAGAAGGCCAGTATTTCTTGAAAGTACCAAAGATGGAATTGAAGAAGAACTTGCGGACGCATTGAAGGAATTAATTCCGTTTTATGAAACCATTTATATGAATGAAGTAAATTAAAAGAGGTAGATGTAAAATCTACCTCTTATTGTATTTATAGAGTTCTTTAAGCTGGAGCAGGAGTACCTGGCTTTATAGTTACTTCTTCTTCAGATTCAGTTTGCTCTGTAGTTGTTTCTTCTGTAGTTTCCTCAGTGGTTGTTTCACCAGTTGTTGGACCTTCAGTAGTAGGTGTCTCTGTTGTAGGTGTTTCAGTTGTTGTTACTTTAGTAGTTCCACTTTCAGTAGTAACCGTTGTTGTTTCATCACCTCTAACAATGATATATCCAACATATTCATAACAGTCAATTTCATCTACAGTAATTTCTTCTAATTGCGAAATAGAGACTACTTTAGTTTCACCGTTTAAGGTCACTTGCGAAGCGTCTACAGATCCGACAAGAATGCTACCAGCTCCAACCACAAATAAAATAGTAATTAACTTTTTACCTTTATTTGATTTTAATAGAGCATAGGCTGCACCTAATACTAAAAGTCCAGCTCCAAGTGTCACTAAACTTGTTGATGTTCCAGTGTTAGGAAGAGAAGGTTTGTCAATTGGACAAGCCACTTTCTTGTAAACTAATTTTACAGAAGTAGTAGAGTTTACTGCTCCCGAAGGGTTCCCAGAGATGATTAATTCTTTTTCAGAATTAGAAAGTGAAGCAATATCAACATTCGTGATGTTCACTTTAGTCGTACTATCTGCATATGCAGAAGTAAAATTAGAAGCGAAAATTGCTGTTAAAAACGCTAAAGAAATTAGGGCTACTAATTTTTTGAATGATTTCATAATAAATCCTTTCTTTTTTCATTCTTTTTATTTATGAAATTATAATGGAAATAATGAAAATTTGCAAAGAAATGTGAAATCATTATTTTTCCTTTCAAAGGAAAATATAGAAATAAAAACGGACAGCTAGAACAGCTGTCCCTTGTCTTTTGATTAAGGTGGAGATGGTGTTCCCGGGAGAACAGTTACCTCTGTCTCTGTTTGAGCGGTTGTCGTTTCCGCTTCGGTAGTTGTTGTTACAATTGTTGTATCTTCAGTTGTTTCAGTAGTCTCAGTTGATACAGTTTCTGAAGTTGTTGACTCAACAGTTGTCGTTTCTACAGTAGGTATAATGTAACCAACATACTCGTAGCACTCAATTTCTGGAATAGTAATATCATTCAAAGCTGAAATAGAAAACAGTTTAGTTTCACCAATTACTTCAATTGTCGAAGCAATTGCAGGAGTTGCTAGCGCAATACTTGTTCCACCTAATACGAAGAGTATGATTAATTTTCTTCCTTTAGAAGACTTAACTAAAAGTAAGCTAGAAACTAATAGCAGTGAACCGAAAATGATTGCTGCTAAGTTACTTGTAACCCCAGTATTTGGTAATGTTGGCTTATCAACAGGACATGCTTTCTTCTTATAAACTAGTTTTACAGTAGCGTTCGAAGAAACTGATCCCGAAGGAGTACCATTTATCATATTGCTTAATTCAGTTGGGGTTAATGTATCTATATCCACCGTAGTTACATTAACAGTTTGACTTTCAGCAGCTTTTATAGAGCTGTTATAGAAAAAGAAGCCAAATAGGAAAACTGAAAGAAAAGCAAGTGTGAAATGTTTAAGCTTCATTTTGATGTTCCTTTCTATAAACTTATAGATTATTCTATAAAAAAATTATAAAGGAAAACCAAAAGACATTCAATATATAGTAGAAATGCCTTATCTACGGCAATAGTTGTAGTACAAAACCTTCAAAAAATCAGTCTAAAGTCCTAGTATTTTTATATTGACTTAATTTGACCAATGTGTTAAATTATAAATGTGGTTAGCACTCGTCTTAGTCAAGTGCTAAAGAGAGGTGACTATGATGTTAACCAATAGACAATTGCTAATCTTACAATTAATCATACAATTATATACGGAAACTTTGGAGCCGGTCGGGTCGAAGAAGTTGATGGAAGTTGCTGAATTACCATTTAGTTCAGCGACGATTCGTAACGAGATGATGAAGCTAGAAGAGATGGGCTATCTTGAAAAGAACCATACTTCTTCTGGGCGAGTTCCTTCTAATAAAGGATATCGTTACTATATCGACAACATTCTACCTAGACAAAAGCAACCTGTTTCTTTAAGCGTTCGAAATCAAATTCGTGAAGTTTTCCAACAGTCAACATTAGAGATTCAAGATGTATTTCGTTTATCTGCTGACATACTAGCAACATTAACGAACTACACAGCAATTTCTTTTGGACCGGAAGTGAAAACAGCAACCTTATCGGGATTTAGACTTGTTCGTTTAAATCCAAATCAAGTGATGGCAATCATAGTCATCAGTAATGGTTTGGTTGAAAATAAAGTATATACGGTTCCGGGAGCTATTGACGATAGTGATTTAGAGAAAGTGGTTCGCATTATCAATGATGAATTAATTGGAGTACCGCTAGATATCGTTGCTAAACGATTAAAGACGGATCTTCCAATCCTTATGAACCGCTACATGAACTCACAAATTCAAATCGTCAAAGTGATTCAAGAAATGATGAATCGTTTCGAAAATGATCGAATGCATGTTGCAGGAAGAAGATATTTGTTAAATTACTTTGATCATCACGCTAATGTGGATCAACTCAAAGGAATTTATCAATTGATGGATGATCAGTCGAAGTTACATCAACTTGTGACAAATGATCATCAAGATATTCAAATTAGGCTCGGATCAGAAATGGATCATCCGTTACTTGGTGACTTTAGTTTGGTAACAGCTAGTTACGAAACTCCAAACCAAGATACAGGACTGATTGCGCTTCTTGGACCAAAGAATATGCCGTATTCGAATGTATTATCAATTGTAAAAGGACTCAGGGAAGAGTTAGCAACCACGATAGAAGATTATTATCGTAACTTATAGAGTAAGGAGATGAAATCTTGGAAACAAATGAACAAAACAATAAAGAAGAATTAAAAGAAGAAAAAATTGTTGCAGATGAAGCTCCTCAAGAAGAAGTTACTGAAGAAACCAAAACAGAACTTACGAATGAAGAGAAATTACAACAAGAAGTAGAGAAGTTGAACGATCAAGTATATCGACTCTCTGCTGAAATCTCGAATATCCAAAAGAGAAACGCAAAAGAAAGACAAGATGCTGCAAAATATCGCAGTCAAAGTCTTGCGCAAAACTTATTAAATGTGATTGATAACCTTGAGAGAGCCATCGCTTCTCCAAGTGAATCAGAAGAAGCTCAAAACCTTAAAAAAGGTGTTGAGATGGTGTATGAAGGTTTCCTTTATGCACTAAAAGAAGAAGGTATCGAAGAAATCGATGCCTTAAACCAACCTTTTGATCCTACTTTACATCACGCTGTTCAAACCGTTCCTGTTGAGGAAGGGCAAGAAGCAGACCGCGTGGTACAAGTGTATCAAAAAGGATACAAATTAAAAGATCGTGTATTACGACCAGCAATGGTCATCGTCTCACAATAAGAAGACGAATCATAAAATAAATAATAAATTTCATTAATAGGAGTGAATTAAATATGAGTAAAATTATTGGTATTGACTTAGGAACAACAAACTCAGCAGTAGCTGTTTTAGAAGGTAACGAAGCAAAAATTATTGCAAACCCAGAAGGAAACCGTACAACACCATCTGTTGTAGCGTTCAAAAATGGAGAAATCCAAGTAGGTGAAGTTGCAAAACGTCAAGCTGTAACAAACCCAAATACAATTGCATCTATCAAACGTCATATGGGCGAAACAGGATATAAAGTAGAAATCGAAGGTAAATCTTATACACCTCAAGAAATTTCAGCAATGATCCTACAATACTTAAAAGGATATGCTGAAGAATATCTTGGAGAACAAGTAGACAAAGCAGTTATTACAGTACCTGCATACTTCAACGACGCACAACGTCAAGCAACTAAAGATGCTGGTCGTATCGCTGGTTTAGAAGTAGAACGTATCGTTAATGAACCAACTGCAGCAGCTCTTGCATATGGTCTTGATAAAGTTGACCACGAAGAAAAAATCTTAGTATTCGACCTTGGTGGTGGTACATTCGACGTATCTATCCTTGAATTAGGAGATGGCGTATTCGACGTATTATCAACAGCTGGTGACAACCATCTTGGTGGGGATGACTTCGACCAAAAAATCATTGATTTCTTAGTAGAAGAATTCCAACGTGATAACGGTATTGATTTATCAAGCGATAAAATGGCAATGCAACGTTTGAAAGATGCTGCTGAAAAAGCTAAGAAAGACTTATCAGGTGTATCTCAAACACAAATCAGCTTACCATTCATTTCTGCTGGTGCAGCTGGCCCATTACACTTAGAAGTAACATTAACTCGTGCTAAATTTGATCAATTAACTCAAGATTTAGTAGAACGTACAAAAGAACCAGTTCGTCGTGCTTTAGCTGACGCAGGTTTATCAGCTTCAGATATCGACCAAGTATTATTAGTTGGTGGCTCAACTCGTATTCCAGCAGTTGTTGAAGCTGTTCGTAACGAAACTGGAAAAGAACCTAACAAATCAGTAAACCCAGACGAAGTAGTAGCGATGGGTGCTGCAATCCAAGGTGGGGTTATCTCTGGTGACGTTAAAGATATCGTATTATTAGACGTAACACCATTATCACTTGGTATTGAAACAATGGGTGGCGTGTTCACAAAATTAATCGATCGTAACACTACAATCCCAACAAGCAAATCACAAGTATTCTCAACTGCAGCGGATAACCAACCAGCAGTAGACGTACACGTATTACAAGGTGAACGTCCAATGGCAGCGGACAACAAGACTTTAGGTCGCTTCCAATTAACAGATATTCCAGCTGCTCCTCGTGGTGTGCCTCAAATCGAAGTAACATTCGATATCGATAAAAACGGTATTGTAAATGTTCGTGCTAAAGATTTAGGAACTGGTAAAGAACAAGCTATTACAATCAAATCTTCTTCAGGTTTATCTGATGAAGAAATCGAACGTATGGTGAAAGATGCAGAAGCAAATGCTGAAGCAGATAAAAAACGTAAAGAAGAAGTAGATTTACGTAACGAAGTTGACCAATTAATCTTCACTGTTGATAAAACATTGAAAGAATTAGACGGTAAAGTAGATGCTAGTGACGTTCAAAAAGCTGAAGCAGCTCGTGATGAATTAAAAGCAGCTGTAGAAGCAAACGACTTAGAAGCTATGAAAGTAAAACGTGACGCTTTAAATGAAGTGGTACAAAATTTAACTGTTAAACTTTATGAACAAGCTGCCGCAGCTCAACAAGCAGCTGGTGCTTCACAAGAAGGAGCAACTGAACAAGCATCTTCAAATAACGATGGCGTTGTAGACGCTGACTTCGAAGAAGTAGACTAATATTTGCTAAAACGATAGGGTGTAAGACTACTTAGTGGCCTTACGCCCATATCCTTTGTAAACTATGAAAGAAAAGGAGAGCAATTCAGTGGCCAAAAGAGATTTATATGAAATTTTAGGCGTATCCAAAGATGCCTCTGAAGCAGATATTAAGAAAGCTTATCGTAAACTATCTAAAAAATACCATCCAGATATTAATAAAGAACCTGGAGCGGATGAAAAGTTTAAAGAAATCGCTGAAGCTTATGAAATCTTAGGAGATGCACAAAAGCGTGCAGCGTATGACCAATACGGACATGCTTCTTACGATCCAAACTCTGGATTTAGTGGAGGCGGATTCGGTGGTGGATTTGAAGGTTTCGGAGGATTCGGCGGTAGTGGAAACTTTACTGGTGGATTCGAAGATATCTTTAGTAGTTTCTTCGGTGGCGGAGGTAGTCGTGCAGACCGTGCAAACATGCCGCGTCAAGGGGCTGACCTTCAATATGTCATGGATTTAACATTTGAAGAAGCTATCTTTGGTAAAGAAGAAACCATTCATTATCACCGCAGCGATGAATGTCAAACCTGTCATGGTACTGGTGCAAAACCTGGTACGCATCCTACAACATGTTCAAAATGTCATGGTGCTGGTGTGATTAACGTTGAAAGAAATACACCATTCGGTCGTATGATGAGCCAAACAACCTGCGATGTGTGTCATGGTACAGGACAAGAAATTAAAGAAAAATGTTCAACGTGTCACGGTCATGGTCAAGTAGATGAAACGCATAAAGTGAAAGTAAAAGTCCCTGCTGGGGTTGAAGATGGAAATCAAATGCGTCTTCAAGGCCAAGGGGAAGTTGGTTTCAATGGTGGTCCATATGGTGACCTCTATGTCATCTTCCGTGTTGGACAAAGTAAGACATTTAAACGTCAAGGAGCAGATATTTACTATCAACTCCATGTAAACTTTGCTCAAGCAGCTCTTGGAGACGAAGTAGATGTACCAACTGTTCACGGTAAAGTGAAATTAAAAGTTCCTGCTGGAACACAATCAGGAACAATTTTACGATTACGTGGAAAAGGTGCTCCAAAACTTCGCGGAACAGGAAACGGTGACCAACATGTAGAAGTCATCGTAGATACTCCTAAGAAACTGACAGATAAGCAAAGACAAGCGTTACAAGTATTTGCTAGTGAGGAAGGAACGGACCTTCATAATGGAGAAGAGAACTTCTTCGACAAAATGAAGAACGCCTTTAAAGATACATTTGAATAAATTGAAAAAGAACTTAGCATTTGGTTGCTAAGTTCTTTTTGTTTATTTAGAAATAACAGCAAGGCGACGAATAATTTTCTCGTGCTCAGGATACTTTTCTAATAATTCATCTCGAGTATAAAGTATGAAGTCTTCGTATTCAAAACCAGGAGTAACGCTGCAACTCACAATCGCAAAGTCTTCTTCGTTGTCCGATTCAATGGTAGATCCAAAGACGACACCAGCAGGAACTGTAAATTGGAGCTTTTGTCCGTTTCCAGGCCCAATTTCAACAGCTTCGTATGTACCATCTGGATGAATCATATGCACGGTAAGCGCATGACCGAAGTGATAGTACCAAATCTCATCAGAAGAAAGTAAATGGAAATGAGATGGGTTTTGATTCGTTAATAAAAACAGAATGGAGGTGGAGAGTGCACGGATGCGTTTATCTGGTAATTCTACCGTTTCAATCGCTTTATAAGTCTGACGGAAATAACCACCTTCCACATGTGGTTCTAAGTCTAATTCTTTAATCCATTCTTCTTTCGTTTTCATAGGAGACCTCCAAGCATTATTTTCTATTATTATAGCGCAACTTTTTCTACTTGTGAATTGTTGATAGAACGGTAATTATGCTATACTAGTACTATTGGAAAAGAAAGGAGAAGAGTCATGAAAGATAATATTGCTTTAATTGTGTCGAATAAAGACGTAAAGAAAATTAGAGAGCTTTTTAATGAGAATTATCCGATTGATATCGCCTTGGCGTTAGAAGAAGTCGATGATGATGTTTTAAAGAATTTCATGTTCTCTATCTCAAATACCAGATTAGCTTCAATCTTAGAAGTTGCTGAACCTGAATTCCAATTACGAATGCTTGAGAAACTCCCATTTAGACGTGTAGCTTTACTATTCCAACAAATGTCAAACGATGATGTCGTGGATATTTTAGGGAATTTACCAGTTGGAATCCGTAAACGTTACATCAAAATGATGAAACAAAGTTCTCAAGATGATATTCAAACCATGTTGAATTATGCTCCGGATACTGCCGGAGGGATTATGACCACTGAGTACATCACAGTGAAGGAACATTTAACGGTAGAAGAGACCCTCTCTAAATTAAGAGAGATTTCACCAAACTCAGAAGTCATTAACATTATTTTTGTGACGAGTTTACAACGCAAATTAATTGGTTGGATTGATATTCGCGATTTATTTACACATGATTTAGACGAGAGTTTGCATGACGTGATGCATACGAATATCATCTCTGTTTTACCAGAAGAAGACCAAGAAGAAGTGGCTCGTATCTCAACGAAGTATGACTTATCTGTTGTACCTGTAGTCAATAAGCAAAATGTGTTACTTGGGATCATCACAATCGATGATATCGTTCACGTCTTGCAAGAAGAGCACCACGAAGATATGTTATTAATCAGCGGGGTTGAAGGAACAGAACGAATCGGTGGACCTTTCAAAGAATCGATTAAAAAACGGACGCCTTGGCTCTTAATTAACTTAATAACAGCTTTTATGGCAAGTGCGGTTGTCGGTTTATTCCAAGGCACGATTGAACAAGTAGTAGTTCTTGCTGTAGCAATGCCAATTATTACCGGGATGGGTGGAAACTCAGCTTCTCAAACATTAGCGCTCGTTATCCAAGAGGTAGCGATTGGACAATTAACGTGGGAAAAAGACAAGAAGTATGTATTAAATGAAATTTGGCTTGGATTAGTCAACGGAATTATCACAGGGATTTTTGCAGCGATTGCTCTCTACATCCCATATCAAAACTTTTTCTTATCGATTATCGTTATTTTAGCGATGGCAATGAACTTAATGGTAGGGGCATTCTTCGGTTTCTTCGTACCTTTACTTTTGAAGAAACTAAATCTAGACCCAGCCATTTCATCAACGATTTTTGTAACAACAGCTACAGACGTATTAGGATTCTTTATTTTCTTATACTTAGCTGAATTGTTCTTGCCATTATTATTGTAGTTTGATAGAATGATTTGAATTTTAATGTAGTAGTGTATTAAGGAGTTATTCATGAATTTAGAAGAAATGAAAGAAAGACAGAAGCGCATTCGAAACTTCTCGATTATTGCGCATATTGACCACGGAAAGTCAACGTTGGCCGATCGTATTTTGCAAGCGACTGATACTATTGCCGACCGTGAAATGCAAGACCAACTATTAGACTCAATGGATCTTGAAAGAGAACGTGGGATTACGATTAAATTAAATGCCGTTGAATTAACATATGATGCAAAAGACGGTACGGAATGTATTTTCCACTTAATCGACACTCCAGGTCACGTGGACTTCTCTTATGAGGTATCACGAAGCTTAGCGGCCTGCGAAGGTGCAATTCTTGTCGTAGATGCGGCTCAAGGGATTGAAGCACAAACATTAGCGAATGTGTATTTAGCGATCGATAATGACTTAGAAATCTTACCAGTCATCAATAAAATTGACCTGCCTGCAGCAGACCCTGAACGTGTTCGTACAGAAATAGAAGATGTCATTGGGATTGATGCCAGTGAAGCTGTTCTTGCCAGTGCTAAAGTTGGGATTGGGATTCCAGAAATCTTAGAACAAATCGTAGAAAAAGTCCCAGCTCCAACTGGGGACCTTGAAGCGCCTCTTCAAGCATTGATTTTTGACTCAGTCTATGATGCGTATCGTGGGGTTGTCTTAAATGTTCGTATTCAAAACGGAATTGTAAAACCTGGTGATAAAATTCAATTAATGAGTAATGGAAAGACTTTTGATGTAGTGGATGTAGGTATTTTTTCTCCAAAACCAATTAGTCGTGATTACTTAATGGTTGGGGATGTTGGTTATATCACTGCTTCCATTAAGACTATCCAAGATACTCGTGTAGGGGATACTGTTACTTTAGCAAACAACCCAGCAGCTGAACCGTTAGACGGATACCGTAAAATGAATCCGATGGTGTACTGTGGTTTATATCCAATTGATTCATCGAAATATAATGATTTACGTGATGCATTAGAAAAATTACAGTTAAATGACGCTGCGCTTCAATTCGAAGCAGAAACATCACAAGCACTTGGATTTGGTTTCCGTTGTGGATTCTTAGGATTACTCCATATGGACGTTATTCAAGAACGTTTAGAGCGTGAATTTGACTTAGACTTGATTACAACAGCTCCGTCTGTAATTTATCATGTACAAAAGACTGACGGTACAGAAGTGGTGGTTTCAAACCCTGCTGAAATGCCAGACCAATCAAGTGTACAATCCATCGAAGAGCCTTACGTAAAAGCATCTATCATGGTACCAAATGAATACGTTGGTAGCGTAATGGATATTTGCCAACGTAAACGTGGAACGTTTGTGACAATGGATTATCTAGATGAGTACCGTGTTAACGTCATTTACGAAATGCCACTGTCTGAAATCATCTTTGATTTCTTTGATTCATTAAAATCAAGCACAAAAGGGTATGCTTCTCTTGATTACGATTTAATCGGATACCGTGCAAGCAACCTTGTGAAGATGGATATCATGTTAAATGGTGAAGTAGTCGATGCCTTAAGTATTATCGTGCATAAGGAATTTGCTTATAATCGTGGTAAGGCAATCACTGAAAAACTTAGAAAACTTATTCCTCGTCAACAATTCGAAGTTCCAATTCAAGCAGCGATTGGGAATAAGATTTTATCTCGTACAAACATTAAAGCATTGCGTAAAAACGTACTTGCAAAATGTTATGGTGGGGATATTTCTCGTAAACGTAAACTGTTAGAGAAACAAAAAGAAGGGAAGAAACGTATGAAGCAAGTGGGTTCAGTTGAAGTTCCACAAGAAGCCTTCATGTCAGTTCTAAACCTTAACGAAGAAGAAAAATAATGAGTTGTAAAAGGGCGTTAATAGCGCCCTTTTAATTTCAAAGAAAGGAGATAGTAATGGAAAAAGAAAACAAACATTTTTATAGACAAATGCTTGCAATCGCAATTCCGGTATCGCTCCAAAGCTTATTAACGTCATTTTTGAATACGTTAGATACAATTATGATTTCCTCTCTTGGAGATGCTAGTATCGCGGGGGTTGGACTTGCAAACCAAGTATTTTTCTTGTTTACATTGATTTGCTTTGGAATTCATACGGGTTCAGCAGTGCTTTTCTCACAATATTGGGGAATTAAAAATACGCACAAGGTTCAAGAAGTCAATCAAATGTCACTGATTTTATCAACAGTTGTCAGCGTAGTGTTCATGCTTCTTGGGGTATTATTCCCATATGAAATTCTACATATTTTTACAAAAGATCCACTGGTGATTCAGTCCGGCGGGGATTACTTACGTGTGGCTGCTTTAAGTTATGTATTTACAGCGTGGAGTTTTGCGATGACAAACGCTCTTCGTACGACAGGAAGTCCTAAGGTTCCTCTTATTGCAACAATTTGTAGCTTCGTCACAAATGCCGTCTTCAACTATGTATTTATTTTCGGGAAATTCGGTGCACCTGCTCTTGGTGTTGTCGGGGCAGCAGTAGCGACATTAATCGCTCGTGTTGTAGAAGTGAGTGTTCTTTTTGGTGTGGTATTTTCATACAGTGGACCAATCAGACTACCAATCGGTCGATACTGGCATCATATATCAAAGGGCCTGTGGATGAATTATTGGATTACAACTTATCCAGTTATTATTAATGAAACGTTCTGGGCTCTTGGACAAGTGTTCTACAATGCAGCATACGCTATGGTTGGAACACAGGCGACAGCAGCGATTCAAGTGGCTGTAGCTGTTCAAAATCTATCCTTTATTCTTGTTCGAGGAATTGGTAGTAGCTGTAGTATTATGCTTGGAAACCGAGTCGGACGTAACGAAGTCGAACAAGCGCAAAAAGAAGCAAAACGCTTTGTTACAATTTCCCTTGTTCTTGGAGTGGTCATTGGTGGTATTCAAAGCCTAACACCACATTGGACACTATTGATGTTTGCTCATCTAAGTCCTGAAGTGTTCCTTATCGGTCAACAATTACTCCAAATTATGGGTGTGATTTTCGTATTTAAAACATTAAACTCAATTATCTTGGTGGGGATTCTTCGAGGTGGTGGAGATACGCAGTACGGCATGAAACTCGAGATGGCTTGTGTTTGGCTAATAGGAGTGCCTTTAGCGTTACTTGCTGCCGCAGTATGGCACTTCCCAGTACAATTAGTTGTTATCTGTGCTGGTGCTGAAGAGTTATGTAAAGCCTTTATTGGATTACGAAGAGTCTTTTCTGGAAAATGGATTCACCGATTAGTTGAAGCATAAAAAAAGAAGATCCTATCGGATCTTCTTTTTTTAGTTTGGATTTGTAAATGAAAGCAGTGGATAATAGACTCCTGTTGGTTCGCCTTGTAAGATCGAAATATGTGTTTGATCCGCGCGAGGGAAGACACGACCAGAAAAGACCATTTCTCCATCATTAATAAAGATTTCAAAGACAGAATTATCAATAAAAATACGCGCTGTAGTGTCTGCTGGAGCAATTGGTGCTGTACGAACACTACTATATTCTGTAGCAAAGGCTTCTCCAACTTTACTACGGTCAACTACAACCTCACCATCTACAAGATTAAAGATGAGGGATAGTCCATTGTCATCCTTGTCTGAGAATAGAACAAGTTCATAAATCATATCGCCTTCTAATTTAAGGTTTAACTCGTAGCAATTTGATGTGTTTTTAATATACTTATTAAACGGAAGTGAAGATTGACGAAGTTTTTCGATTCCTTTTACTGGAGTTTGATATAACTTACCATCTTTAATGGAAAGTTCTTTCACTAATGATAAGATCCCTTGGTGTTCGTATACATCGCTAGGATAAGAAACATCAGGTAATCCAAGCCAGCTAATGCAAAGCGCACGACCGTCCGGTGCGTTAAATGCTTGAGTAGCATAGACGTCAAAACCGTAATCTAATTGATGGAGCTCAGAAACGGGTGTGATTGTCGCATTTTCTGGGTTGAATGTTTCACCGATTTTATATAAGTTTGGATAAATATTATCGTAGTGGAATACGTCTTTATCTAATCCTTGAGGGCAGTAAATGAGTACGGGTTTGTCATCTACGAATACTAAATTCGGACATTCCATCATATAAGCGGTATTGTCATTCTTAAAATCTAGATTTCCAATTTCTTCCCAATTTGTATAGTCGTTATTAACAGCTCGGTAGAGTCGAACGAACCCTTTTTTATCTAGATTTTGACCACCTACAATCGCATAATAATGATCTTTATATTGGAAAATTTGAGGGTCTCTAAAGTGACCAGTAGCATCACTAGGCTGAGGGATCAAATCTTTTCCAAGTTTTTCAATATGGCCGTCTTTATCCATCAGTGCCCCTAATTGGTAAGGGTGGCGAACCCAATTTTCATCTCTCACATTTCCTGTATAAAATAAAAACAATCTATCACCAAATTGCATTGCGCTTCCTGAATACGCACCATGACTATCGAGTGGAGTATCTGGTAGTACCTTGACTCCAGTTTCTTTAAAGGTCACAAGATTATCACTTTCTAGTTGAACCCATGATTTTAATCCATGAGCAGCGCCAAAAGGAAAGTTTTGGTAGAATAAAATCCATTTACCATCAAAATAAGAAAATCCGTTTGGGTCATTTAATAAACCGCTAGATGGTTCTACGTGGTATTTCGCTCTCCAAGGGGACTTTTCCATTGTAGAGTTTAATTGATTTTTTTCAGCCTCTGACCAATCATCATAGCGTTTATATCTCAGTTCTGTTGTCCATTTCATGATGGATTCCTCCTCTAAAATTGTATCTTTACAATACGTGTTTTTTCGCATAAATGCAAGCTTTTTTGGATGAAGTGTTCTTTTTGTGATTCATTATCAGATGTAACTTGACTTATAACGGTATAATGATACAATTCGAAATGAAATAAATGTGCTATTATTAGTAACAATTTTTATAAAGGAGAGTGTAATGGATGAATAATACTGAAATTGCAAAAAGTGTTATCGAAGCCATTGGTGGCAAAGACAACGTGAGTAGTGTAGCGCACTGTGCAACGCGTCTTCGTATCATGGTAAAAGATAAAGAAAAAATCGATACAAATAGAGTCGAGAATATTGAGAAAGTTCAAGGGGCATTCTTCAACGCAGGGCAATTCCAAATTATTTTTGGTACAGGAACTGTAAATCGTATTTATGATGAAGTGGTATCTCTTGGTTTACCAACTTCAACAACAAGCGAAATGAAAGCTGAAGCAGCAAAACAAGGTAACTGGTTCCAACGTGCTGTTCGTACATTCGGGGATGTATTCGTTCCAATCATTCCAGCGATTGTTGCGACAGGTCTTTTCATGGGTCTGCGTGGATTATTAGAGGCTTTTGGTGTTGTATTACCATCTGATTTCTTAATCTATTCTAAAATCTTAACAGACACTGCCTTTATTGCATTGCCAGCCTTAGTAGTTTGGTCTACGTTTAAAGTGTTTGGTGGAAATCAAACAATCGGGATTGTACTAGGACTGATGTTGATTTCTGGTTCTCTTCCTAACGCTTGGGAGGTTGCTCAAGGTGGGGAAATTGTTCCTATCAAATTCTTCGGCCTTGTGGATGTCGTTGGTTTACAAGGTTCTGTTTTACCAGCGTTTATTATCGGGGTTGTAGGTGCTAATTTTGAAAAATGGGTTAGAAAATATGTACCAGAAGTATTGGACTTATTAGTAACACCATTTATTACATTATTTGTAATGTCAATTTTAGGATTATTTGTATTAGGACCAATCTTCCATCAAGTAGAGAAAGTGATTCTTTCACTTACAACAACTGTATTGTATTTACCATTTGGTCTTGGTGGATTAATCATCGGTGGTACACACCAATTAATCGTTGTGTCTGGTGTTCACCATATCTTCAATTTATTAGAAATTAACTTATTATCAGCGACTGGACAAAACCCATTTAATGCTATTATTACGGCTGCGATGACGGCTCAAGGGGCTGCAGCGGTTGCGATTGGTGTTAAAACGAAGAGTCCAAAATTAAAAGCATTAACATTCCCAGCGGCTTTATCAGCATTCCTAGGAATTACTGAACCTGTTATCTTCGGGGTAAACTTACGATTCCGTAAACCATTCGTTCTTTCATTGTTAGCAGGTGCGTTAGGTGGAGCTCTTTCAGCTTTACTAGGATTAGCGGGTACAAGTAACGGAATTACAATCATTCCTGGTTCAATGCTTTATGTCGGAAACGGGCAATTACCACAATACTTATTCATGGTTGCAGTATCATTTGCATTAGGATTTACGTTTACTTATTTATTCGGTTACGACGATTCTATGTTAGATACACCTGTTGAAGCAGAAGGACCTTCTTCACAAGAAACTCAAGAGGAAGAACCTGTTGTAGCAACGTCTGAACGTGCTGATGAAAAATTACGTTCACCAATCGTTGGCGGAGTTGTGGCTTTAAGCGAAGTAAATGATCCAGTATTCTCTAGCGGAGTTATGGGTCAAGGTATCGCAGTGAAGCCATCTAAAGGAGTTGTATACGCTCCAGCAGATGCCGAAATCGCGATTGCGTTCCCAACAGGCCATGCCTATGGATTAAAAACAGATAATGGGGCTGAAATTCTTATTCACGTCGGAATCGATACTGTTTCATTGAATGGTGAAGGATTTGAAGCAAAAGTATCTCAAGGAGACAGAGTAAGAGCAGGAGATATCATCGGAACATTTGATTCTGAAGTGATTGCTGCAAATGGGTTAGATGACACAACAATGGTCATTATCACTAACACAATGGATTATGCAGAAGTGACTCCAATCGCAACTGGTTCTGTTACGAATAAAACTCGAGTATTAGAATTACATGTATAATTTTTTAGAAGACGAATTCTATTACAGGATTCGTCTTCTTTTTTTAGGTAAAAATATGATACAATAATAAAAAATAACTGAGGAGCTAAAGGCTTATGACAAACTTATATGGAAGCTTAGAAGCTGGGGGTACAAAGTTTATTTGTGCAGTAGCGGATGAAGAATTTAACACAGTCGAGGAACTTCAATTTCCGACAACCACTCCAAAAGAGACATTAAAAAAGACTGCAGATTTTTTTGCTAAATTCAAAAATCTAAAAGCAATTGGAATTGGGTCGTTTGGACCAATTGATGTGGATCCAAAATCTAAGACTTACGGATACATTACAACAACGCCAAAACCAAATTGGGCAAATGTGGATGTTGTTGGAGCATTAAAGAAGAGAGTAGATGTACCTATTTACTTCACAACAGACGTAAACAGTTCTGCTTACGGAGAAGTTTATGCGCGTAACAATCGTGGAGAAAATATTGAAACGCTTGTTTATTACACAATCGGTACTGGAATTGGTGCAGGTGTAATTCAACGTGGTGAATTTATTGGAGGCACTAGTCATCCTGAAATGGGACATGTTTATGTAAGTAAGCATCCGATTGATGTGGCAAATAACTTTGATGGCGTTTGTCCTTTCCACAAAGGCTGTCTTGAAGGTTTAGCTGCTGGACCAAGTTTAGAAGCACGTACTGGAGTGCGTGGGGAACATATCGATATCGCTAGTGATGTGTGGGATGTTCAGGCTAGCTACATTGCTCAAGCAGCCATCCAAGCAACACTAACTTTCCGTCCTGAAAAAATTGTTTTTGGCGGAGGAGTAATGGCTCAAAATCATATGTTGGAACGAGTTCATCGTATGTTTGAAGAATTATTAAATGGATATGTACCAACACCGCCAGTGAAGGACTTTATCGTAACGCCTGCTGTTGATAATAACGGTTCTGCTACTTTAGGAAACTATGTTTTGGCAAAAAGCTTAGTAAAATAATTTTCCGATGTGTAATTGCTTTGCAAAATTAACAAATGAAAACTTTACCGCAAGGCTTTTCATTTCTTTAATAATTTAGTACAATAGACAAGGATACACATATTGAAGGGAGAGAAAGCCAAATGTCAACAGGAGCATGGATTTTAATCGTGATTCTTGCTGCAGTCGCAGGTGCGATCGGTGGTTTCTTTATCGCACGTCGTACAATGATGAACTACTTTGTAGAAAACCCACCATTTGATGAAGATATGATTCGTAGTATGATGACTCAAATGGGTCAAAAACCATCTGAACAAAAAGTTCGTCAAATTGCTGCTTCAATGAAAGCACAAGCTAAAAAAAGAGCTAAAAAGTAAAGTAAAAAACCATCGGAATATTCCGATGGTTTTTTTCGTTATACCGTATATGGTATAACGTTATTTTTTTACAGGTAATTCATATACATAATTTGGATCGATTTCTTTATCGAGTTCATCGAACTTTTGAATCAGAACTTGATCGTAATTGGCAATTTCTTCTTTTGTTAGCTTTTGATCTGCAATATAGATTGGGTCACCAATGCGTACATGCATTTTTTTACGCTTAATAATATCCTTGAAAGTTAAGGGTCCTTGATACACCATTGGAACGATAGGGGCTTTTGCTAGACGAGCGATCATCACAGCACCACCTTTCATCTCGTTAGAGTAACGTGTTCCAGTAGGGAAGATAACGAGGGCTTTTTGATTTTCCTTAATTTGTTGGACAGGATACTTAATCGCGCTTGGTCCTGGTTTTTTACGGTTCACTGGGAAAGCACCCAGTTTCTTAATAAACCAAGCGAATGGTTTTGGTTTGAATAATTCTTGTTTTGCCATTAAGACAAGCGGTTGCGGGTAAACAGCAATCGCCATCATCACTGGATCTAACCAAGAACGGTGAGGGGCTACAAGCACATACCCTGTGTCTTTAGGTACTTTTTCTCGACCTTGGTAATCGCCAAATCCATTTAATAGAACTAGCAGTCCGCGAACTATCCAAATAGTGATTTTATAAATCATAACAATCTCCTTTATTTCATCTGTAATTGTAGTATGCGTGAATTCAGATTTTTTTGCAAGTTCAAAACACTTATGGAAACCCTCTCTTTATTAGTGATATATGGTATAATAATATTAACAATTTTACGGGGGATTTCCTATGAAAGAATATAAAATCAGCTATTTTCGTCTTAATTTAGTCTTATTAGGTTATTTATTATACAATGTTATTTATTTTCTGTTGGATTATTCTGCAGGCTACGCATTCTTTATTGTCTGGCCGGTATTCTTTTTATCTTTAGCAATCATTCTGTTAGGGAATATTTTTATTTTTAGAGATGTTGTCAAATTAAGAGATACTTATAAGAAGAATAAAATGATTCAAGTAACCAGTATGATTCAACTCGTTGCAGCTTGTATTGGCTTATGTTTCCAACTAACGAATCTAACTGTTGGGAAATGGTGGCCAATTAATTATGTGGAACATTATCCGATTTTAGTTGGTACAAGCATCATCTATTCGGTGGTTTTTATTATTGGAATCATTCAGAAAAGAGCAGTAGAACAACAAGAAAAGTCATCCTCATTATTCGGTTTGGGTTTCGGTGTCGTTGTGGTCTTACTGTGTAACTTCTTACTTTTCACGAATAGTAAAGCTTCTGTCTTCGATGCAAACAAACAATATGTACAGGAGTTTAAAGATTTGGGATTTACCGGAAAAGTAGAGGTCCGAGAGAAAACGCAATTAATTGAACCGTATGTTGGTTCTCGTACAACTTTACATTATGATGAGAAGTTATCTGATGGCACTTATTTCTGGGAGTTAATTGATGTTGCTGAAGTTCGCAACGGGACTCACGTGACACAGTTGGATGATCAACTCGCACAGGAGATTAGTAAGTATCTGGACACTGATGAGGAAAAAGAGTTATTCGATAAAGTGAAAAAACAAGAATTCCAATTCGTTTTATTTCTCTATAAAGATTTAATTCGAAAACGAAAAATTGATACTGAACTAATCAATAAAGTGAATAATGAGGTAGGGTTCAAACTAGTAGAAAAATACGGTTTAAGCATTTATCCAAAAAATCCTCCAGAGTTTTATAGCGTCATTATTAAGAACGCTCTTAAAAACAGAAAAAATGGCGATACTGAAGTAGCAGGGTTTTATAATGTCGATATTCCTATTCAATCTATGATTGTTAATTTCGGTTATATTAATTATCTTGAATTGGATCAATTTCTAAAAGATAAAAACGCTAGTCGTGTAGAATATCTAAAAAAAATACTCTCTCAGATTCCATCTGGAACGCTTGAGGATGGAACCTATAAGTTCGGTGGTACAACTAAAATCGATGGTAAAAATCAGTGGGTGACGGTTACGATGGTAATTGAAAACGGAAATAGTCATTTTGAAGAAGACGAAATGAGAAATCCGTAAACTGATAAGTAAGGAGGAACTTTTATGAAACGAAATACAGTCAGTTTTTTCCGGCTGAGTTTAGTCATCATTGGATATATAATCTATAATAGTCTTTTCTATTTTTATCCTTCAGGGGAGTATCCTTCTTTTACTTGGCCTTTTCTCGTAATATCGTGGGCATTTATTGCTTTTGGAAATCTCTTTTTACTGATTGACCCAATTCGATTAATGGTGGTGTTTAAATAGGATAGAAATATCAGAAATTCAACTATTATTCAGTTGGTTCTTGTCATTGTAAGTTACTTTATTCAGAGCGCCGAATTAATGAAAGGACAATTTAAGTTCATTAATTTCATAAATCATTTTTCTGAAACATTTGCCTTAAGTTTAATTCTTACATTAATTTTTATCATAGCGATTTACCAAAAGTTATGGCTCCATAGAGAAGATAATAATGATGCAAAATACCATTTTGTATTTGGTTTGCTATTAATCGTTATTACAAATATTTTGCTAGTCTCAACTGCATTTTCAACAATTTCCGCACCAACACTTTTTAATTCTGGGAAAAACTATCCTCAGGAATTTAAAGATTTCGGACTAAATGGAACTGTTAAAGTAAAAAGTAAAAAACATGCATTTGAATTACGGGGATATGAAGTCAGTTTAGAATATACTGAACAGTTTTCTGATGGATATTCTTATTCTAAAAATTATACAATTTCTGAAGAGGCTGGAGATCAATATGAATTGGCGATTTCAAATGAGAGTGTTCAAAAAATCAAAGAACTATTGTCAACTGACAAAGAACGTGAACGACTTGAAAAAGTGAAATATGAGGAGTTTAACTTCTTACTCAGTCTTTATAAAGAAAAATTAAAAAAATTAAAAGTGCCTTATACAATTGCTGATACCATTAATACAGCTTTTAAAGTTGAGCTTGTCAAAGAATCTAGAGTTGATTTTTATCCAACAGACGGGTATGAATTTACAGCATTTTTAATCTCTAAATCTCTTCGAAATGTTGAAAAAGGGGATCAAGACGCTGCTGGTTTTTACAATATTGATGTAAAGCAAGCTATGAAGAACGATCAAATTTACGCTAATATTGATCTCATTTTCTATTCCGAATTAACTTCTAAAGCGCAGAAAGCAGGGTTATCTAACCTAGAATACTTTAAAGAAGTACTAGAAGCATTACCAAGAGGCACCTTCTGGGACGGAGTCTATCAATTCAAGGGTAGTGCTGAGGTGAATGGAAAAACCAGAGATGTGATTAGTACTTTTGTTGTGGAAAATGGGTTAGGTTATTTTGAAGAAGATGATTTGAAATAGAAGAGGAGGTATTTATGAATAATAAGAAGATACAGTATATTAACTTATTACTTCCAACTATTCTTTATTTTCTCCTGTTTATGCTAGAAGTCATTATGGGACATGGAATCACGAAAGCATTATTTTCAGTTTATTTTATTGTTTTTATCATTTTGTTTTTTGTAATTCTATTTGCAGTATTACGTGAACTCTATATTATTAACTTTGTGTTAGCTAAAGACAATGCAAAGGTCCGAATCCCAGGGACTATGGCGTTTGTTCTATTCTTATATTTTACATTTAACGAATTAAAATATCCTTTTACGGTGATTATGCCATTTGAGTCCATTGTTAACGCAAAAAGCGGAGCAGTATTAACGTTTGTACTATTATTAGTATTTAATGTTTTGTGTTTAATGGTGTACGGGTTTGTTGAAGGAAAACAAAATCTTGTAAAAGCACCACTTTTGTACGTCCTCATTACGACGTATGCATTAATGGTACTAGCTATTAATATCCAACAAGTGGAACAAAACAGGTCAGACGATCTTACTGTAAAAATAGAGGAGTACTATAAAGAACACGGATTCAATGCAACTGTAAAAGTAATCCCACCAGTTAATAATGATATGGCGAATATCAAATTTACTGAAAAACTGAGTTCAGGAAGTGAAGTAACATTCCAAAACAATGTGTTCTTAGAGAAAGGAACTAGCATTCGTGACATGCAGGAGGCGGTGGATACGTCCAATGTTTCAACAGATGAAGCAAAGATTCTTCAGCTTCTATTCAATCAAAACTTTACATTTCTTAGAGGAGCATTTCTATTCAATTCTGATTTAGAAAAATCCGTTGATAAAGTGAAAAGAGTAATGGATGATAAAGTTGAAGATGTAGAAATTACAAATATTAAAATAGATGTAAATCCCTTAATCTCAGGGGAGGAACGGTTAAAAAGATTAGCTCATATTGCAGCGAATCATTTGAAAGATAACTCAGTAACAGAAGTTATTTACAATTTAACATTAGAAGAACTCCTTTTAAGTGAAACTGAGGTCATTACTGGTTATTTACGAGTGGATTACCGGGAGGCTTCTTCACTAGAAGAACTTCTATCGTTTGTAACTTCAAAATTTAATAGGTTAAGTAAGGGAGCACTTCCTGATGGAATGTATTTATTCGATGCCTATGTATTAGTTCCGGAAAAAGATAACATCAAAAACGATCAACAATTCCTTGCTGTTAAAGTCAAAAACGGAATAGTTCATGTATATTGGAAAAACAGAAAGTAATCTAAAATGGAAGGAATAGTCATGAAAGAAAAAATTAAACTAAGAGATTATAATATATTTTATTTTATAACGCTATTATCAATTCTCGTTTTGAAATCAAAAGAAGCAGGTATTATTACAACTTTCTTTGTTGTTGGCGGCATTTTAATTATTTTTAACTATATTATTTTTATTAGTTTATTTAAGAATCTGCTCGTGTTCTATAAGCGCAAGCATGAAAATATTCTGTTTCTTGTTAGCCTCGCTTTACAACTTATCGGAGCTGGACTATTCGTTATATCTATCGCAATGAATTTTGAATTATTAATAGGACCTCAGATGGACACATTGACTTTACCAATTATCTTGTATCTTATTGGAATTAATTTGATCGAAATTTCTGGTTTGGTAGCGTATGTTACGCAGGAAAAGAGTAAAGGAAGCTTCCCGTGGTTAAACGTTATTCTAACAGTGTTAATTATTATTAGCTTTAATGTCGCTGTATTATATTAAAATGAAAAAGACTTTGTTGGAAATTCTATTGTTTCATCATGAAAACAATAGAATTTTCTTGCAATTTAAATAACTTTCATGTACAATCATTGATGGTGTAAAAACCAAAAAAATTCACACCTAATTGGATGTTAAGATTGGTGCTTCTTTTAGAAGAGGTCTTATCGCTGAAAATTGGGGAGGAAAATATAAACCAAATTGGAGGAAAACAAAAATGGCAGTTATTTCAATGAAACAATTGTTAGAAGCTGGTGTACATTTCGGTCACCAAACACGTCGCTGGAACCCTAAGATGAAGAGATACATCTTCACAGAAAGAAATGGTATCTATATCATCGACCTACAAAAAACTGTTAAATTAGTGGACGATGCATACAACTACATGCATGAAGTTGCTGAAAACGGTGGTATTGCATTATTCGTTGGTACTAAAAAACAAGCACAAGATGCTGTTAAAGACGAAGCAATCCGTTCAGGTCAATACTACGTTAACCATCGTTGGTTAGGTGGTACTTTAACTAACTGGGATACAATCCAAACACGTATCAAACGTTTGAAAAAAATCAAAGAAATGCAAGAAGACGGCACTTTCGAAGTATTACCTAAAAAAGAAGTTGGTATTCTATTAAAAGAATTAGACAAACTTGAAAAATACTTAGGTGGTATTAAAGATATGCCACGCATTCCTGATGTAATGTTTATCGTTGACCCTCGTAAAGAACGCATTGCAGTTCAAGAAGCTCACAAATTAAACATTCCAATCGTTGCTATGGTTGACACAAACTGTGACCCAGATGAAATCGATGTTGTTATTCCATCAAATGATGATGCTATCCGCGCGGTTAAATTAATCGTTGCTAAAATGGCTGATGCATTCATCGAAGGTAACCAAGGTGAAGACGTAGCAGTAGACGTTGAAGACTTAGATAAAGATACTTCATTAGAAGATATCGAAAAATTAGTTGAAGGCGACAACGCTGAATAATCACTAACTGTTAAGCTGTTTGAATCAGAAAGAGGCGAAATAGACTTTTCAATTCAAACAGCTTTTTTTAAAAAGTTTGAAAAAATTTAAAAGCAAATTATAGGAGGAATTGAGAATGGCTCAAGTTACAGCTCAATTAGTAAAACAATTACGCGACATGACTGGCGTAGGTATGATGGATGCTAAAAAAGCATTAGTTCAAGTTGAAGGAGATATCGACAAAGCGGTTGACTACTTACGTGAAGCTGGTTTAGCAAAAGCTGCTAAAAAAGCAGACCGTATCGCTGCAGAAGGTATCACTAATGTTTTAGTTGAAGGAAACCGTGCAGTTATCTTAGAAGTAAATGCTGAAACTGACTTCGTTGCTAAAAACGATAAATTCCAAGCATTAGTTAAAGAAGTTTCTGAAGCAATCTTAAAAGCAAACCCTTCAACATTAGAAGAAGCTCTTGAAGTTGAAACTCCAAACGGTAAAATTTCTGACGTTATTGCAGAAGCAACTACAGTTATCGGTGAAAAAATCACTTTACGTCGTTTCGAAATCGTTGAAAAATCTGATGCAGATGCTTTCGGTGCATACTTACACATGGGTGGACGTATTGGTGTGTTAACTGTTGTTGAAGGTTCTACAGACGATTCTGCAGCTAAAGATGTTTCAATGCACATCGCTGCAATCAACCCTAAATATATTGACCGTTCACAAGTTTCTGAAGAAGAATTAGAACATGAAAAGAAAGTTCTTACTGAGCAAGCATTAAACGAAGGTAAACCAGCTAACATCGTAGAAAAAATGATCGCTGGACGTTTAAACAAATTCTTAGCTGAAATTAGCTTAAACGACCAACCATTCGTTAAAGATCCAGATCAAACTGTATCTAAATTCGTTGCTTCTAAAGGCGGAAAAGTTAAATTATTCCACCGTTATGAAGTTGGTGAAGGTTTAGAAAAACGTGTTGATAACTTTGTTGAAGAAGTTATGGGACAAGTTAAAAAATAATCACTGTGCATGTGAGGGAATATGGTAGATAGCTACCCGCTATTCCCTTTTTTTATAAAGATTAAGGAGATAAAGCAATGGTTGAACCAAAATACAAACGTGTTGTTTTAAAATTAAGTGGTGAGGCATTAGCAGGGCAAGCAGGCTTTGGTATTAACCCACCAACGATTAAAGAAGTTGTTAAAGAGCTAAAAGAGGTTCATGATTTAGGTGTTGAAATTGCCATTGTTGTCGGCGGTGGTAACATTTGGCGCGGAATTACTGGTGAAGAAGTTGGTATGGAACGCGCTCAAGCAGACTATATGGGAATGTTAGCAACGGTTATGAATGCATTAGCACTTCAAGACGCTTTAGAAAACGTAGGAGTTCCAACTCGTGTTCAAACTTCTATTGATATGCGTCAAATCGCTGAACCTTATATCCGTCGTAGAGCGGTCCGTCACTTAGAAAAAGAACGTGTTGTGATCTTTGCGGGTGGTACAGGGAACCCTTACTTCTCAACAGATACAGCCGCTGCTTTACGTGCTGCTGAAATCGAAGCAGATGCAATCTTAATGGCGAAAAACAACGTGGATGGCGTTTATAGTGCCGACCCACGTGTAGACGTTAATGCGAAGAAATATAATGAATTAACACACTTAGATGTTATCCAAAAAGGCTTAAAAGTAATGGATACGACTGCAAGCTCACTTTCTATGGATAATGATATTCCATTAGTTGTGTTTAATTTAAACGAACCAGGTAATATTAGACGCGTTGTATTAGGGGAGAACATTGGTACAACAGTTAGGGGGAAATAGGTAATGTCAACTAGCGAAATTTTAGCTCATACTAAAGAACGTATGAAAAAATCTGAAGAGGCGCTTCAACGTGAATTAGGCTCAATCCGTGCTGGACGTGCAAACGCAAGTCTTTTAGACCGTTTAGAAGTGGAATACTACGGAGCATTAACTCCAGTAAACCAATTAGCTTCAATTACAGTTCCAGAAGCACGTATGCTTTTAATTACACCTTATGACAAATCTTCATTAAACGACATAGAACGTGCGGTTTTAATGAGCGATATCGGAATCACTCCAACAAGTGATGGTTCTGTTATTCGTTTAATTATTCCACAATTAACAGAAGAACGTCGTAAAGAATTAGCTAAACAAGTAGGTAAAGAAGCTGAGAGTGCAAAAGTAAGCGTACGTAATATTCGTCGTGATGCGATTGACCAAGCGAAAAAAGCTGAAAAAGCAAAAGAAATTACTGAAGATGAATTACACACACTTGAAAAAGACATCCAAAAAGTTACGGATGACAGTGTTAAAAACATCGACAAATTAGCAGCAAACAAAGAAAAAGAACTTTTAGAAGTTTAATTTGAATAGAAAAGGGGCTCTTGCCTCTTTTTTATTTATTAGGGAGGAACAAAATGACCCAAAAACAATGGAAAATGATTAGTACCATTATTTCAATAATAATTGTGGTTGTATTTGCTCTTTACAAGGCTTTTGGAGAGCAAAAGGCAACGAATAAATCAAATACTCATTCTTCATCGAAAACGTCTCAAAATGCTTCTAATTCCTCATTTACGGGAACGAATTTTGATTACTTTGAGAGCATGAAAAAATATCCTTTTAAATATGTATACGGAGCAGACGGAGATACATTCCACCTCAGTTATGAAGGGAAAGAATTTAAAGTGCGTCTACTCATTGTAGATGCTCCAGAAACAGCAAAAGAGGGTAAAGAAGCTCAACCTTTTGCAGATGAAGCGAAGAAACGTACTGAAGAACTATTAACAAACGCGAAGAAAATCGAAGGAAGTTTCGATGTCGGTGATCATGCGGATAAGTATGATCGTGCATTAATGTATGTGTATGTCGATGGCAAATTACTTCAAGATATTTTAATTGAAGAGGGGCTTGCCAGAGTTGGGTATGCCTACGAACCAAACACGAGCCTGTTAAAACAATTCCAAGAAATTGAAAAGAAAGCAAAAAAACGTAAGAAAAATATTTGGGAAAAAGACGGTTACGTGACTAACAAAGGCTTTGATACCAGCGTTTATAAGTAATCTGTCTAAACTATATATTGTGTTTTAAAATGAAAATGCATTTTCATAAGAACTATATATTGTATTTTGATTCAAAATGATGTATGATATCTTCTGTCAGAAAAAATAAAAAGGGGAGAAGTAATATGTCAAATCGCAATATTATTCTTTATTCAAAACCAAATTGCATGCAATGCAATTTTACAAAACAATTTTTCGAAAATAACAACGTGGAATTCACAGTAAAAGATGTTTTCGAGTCAGAAGAAGCTTTAGCAGAAGTGAAGGAATTAGGCTTCCAATCATTACCTGTTATCGTAGCTGATGGCGTAGAACCATTCTTCGGATTCCGTCCTGATCTTTTAGAAAAATTAGTGGGATAATTTTAACTATAAAAGAAAAGTACACTTTTAGTAGGAAACTGCTAAAAGTGTTTTTTTATTTCAATTTTTAAAGCGCTTTTTCCAGATTTCATGATATACTAAAGAAGACTTAAAAAGGAGGACGCGTCAATGGGATTTAATGCTGTTATTTCAAAGAAATCCGTTAATAAATCAAAGAAGATTGCCGAACGTTTTGCGCAGTGGCTTAAACAAGATGAAGCACATCAGGTTTACTACATTGTTCCTGATCACATTAAGTTTACTGCCGAAATGGAGATGATTCGACAAGTCGGAGAGTTATTAACGGATTCATCTTCTCGTAGCTACGCTTCAACAAGACTACAAGTATACAGTTTCAAACGTTTATTATGGTATTTACTAAGAAATGAAGCCATTACAGAAAAAACATCGATTTCAAAAGTCGGAATTACAATGCTTTTGAAATCAATTCTAGAGGAACATTCAGAGGAGCTTGTTCTCTTTAAAAATGAAGCTCGTCATAAAGGTTTTCTTGAACAATTAAGCAAGGTAATGAATGAATTTCAATCTGGAGGAATTGAAGTTGAGGATTTCTCTAGCTTTTTTGAAGCGTCCACTCCTTCAGAAAACGAGCAACGATTAAAAGAATTTGGGATTATTTATCGTTACTATATAGAAGCACTAAAAGAAGATTTCGTTCATCAAGAAGAAAGCTATGCGCAATTATGCAGCGTAATTGCTACTAAGGATTTGTCCAATACCTTTATTGCAATTGATGAAATGGTGACATTAACGAAGGCTGAAATGGAAGTGATTGAATCCTTAGTAGGAAGTGGGGCAACCGTTGAATTTCACGCAACGTTAACGACATATGGAGTCCATACCGCTAAATACGAAGCAGGGGATTCATTATTCACTTCAAACAGACTCCTCTTAGAAAGACTCTCAAGATGGGTGAATAGAGGAGAGGACTTAGCTCGCATCATCGAATGGGAAGAAAGTGATTCTCTTTTTGATGATGAATTTAAAGAGGTTGAAAAATTCTGGCTTGAAACGAATGGTGGACTTCCAAAAGTGAAGACACCAGCCAAAGATAAACTTCCACTACAAAAAATCACTTTTACTAAGTACACAGATGAAAGAGAAGAGTATCAAGAGACATTTGCCCAAATTAAGAGAATGGTACAAGAGGGTGAAGTTCGCTATAAAGACATTCAAATTTTGGGGCGTAATTTAGAAGAGAATCATTTATTCCTGGAATCTCTTTTAAAACAATATGATATTCCTGGTTTTATCGATTTATCCGACTCAATGGAGCATCATCCAATTATTCAAGTTCTGGATGCACTCTATAATATTTGGCAATACGATTGGCGTTATGCCGATATTATGAGTCTTCTTCGTAGCGAATATGTCTTGTGGCATAAAGGTGATGAAACGCCTCTTAAGAACCAATTACAAGCCTTTAGACAGCAATTAGATGAAACGGAAACAGTTATTCTTGCTAATGGTTACGAAGGTTATCAATGGACGAATGGAAAACCTTGGGCCTATGTGGAAGATTCTATTGACGAAGATTCTACAGTTGAAGTGACGGATAAAAATACGCAAATTCTTTTAAAGGCGCAAGAACTTCGAGATGAATTAACAAGCGTATTACTACCTGCATTCAAGAAACTAGAACAAGCAGCTACAACGACTGAAGCAGTTACTGTATTGTATCAATTATTGACGACTCTAGGATTAGATAGATCGGTCATTTACTGGAGAGATATTGCTGCTGAAGAAGGAGATGTCGAAACAGCAAGACGTCAAGAACAAGTGTGGTCTGAATTTATCCGTTTATTAGATGAATATATCTATATTTTCGGATATAAATCCTTTGATTGGGAAACCTTTATGATGTTACTTCATACAGGATTTGAACAAACACACTATAATTTAGCCCCATCTACATTAGATGAATTAACGATTACAGGAATGGATTCTGTTCGTTATTCACCTAAGAAAATTACTTTTGCAGTGGGGCTTACGCAAGGTGTAATGCCACGTAATATTGATGAAACGGGACTACTAACGGACGATGAACGTGAACTTTTTTCCAATCAACTAGATAGTGGACGTTTCCTAGCGCCTACAACAGGACAACTGCAATCCGTTGAACCATTTGTGTTCTATCAGTTACTCATGAGCGCAACAGAGCATCTTTATCTATCTTGTGCTATTTCTAAAGATGGTAAGGAACAACTGGTTTCAAATTTTGTTCAACGATTACTAAAACATTATGAACTAGAAGAAATTGATGGATCGTTGAACCGACAAAACCGTTTAGAACAAGGGGATTTTGTAGTTCCGTTTGAACTCTTTACAACGCTTCTATTGAAGATGAGAGAGAACAAGTTCAAAGAAATAGATGAGATTGATTTCTTATGGAAATTAATTCCGCATTTACTGAAAGCAGACGCTGCATTCAGCGCTGACTATCATGCGTTACTGGCATCTGTATTCAGATTAAATGTAGCAAGTAAATTACCACTTTCTCTTGCGCAAGAGCTTTATGGAAATCAATTGAATTTATCAACGTCTCAAATTGAAACTTACTATAAGGATCCATTTAGTCATTTCTTACAATACGGATTAAGACTGAAAGAACGCCAAGAATTCGAGCTTTCTCCAGCCAATACAGGAGAATACTTCCATGAATTCTTCGATCAGTTTATTAAAGAATTGAATGCTCTTGGATTATCTTTAAGAGACTTAACGGTAGAGCAAAAGTTGGCTATTGAAAAAGACATCTTCAATCGAATGAAAGAGAACCCGAAATTTGCGATTTTAGGCTCTTCTAGACGTTTAAACTTCGTCCAAGGATTGTTACACCAAACTCTAATGCAAACGACAAATGCGCTTCAAAAACAAGCCTTAGCGCTAGAGACAAAACCTTGGATGACCGAAGTGGTATTCGGGACTTCTGGAAACTATCCAATTCACATTCCAATTGGTAAAAATCAGTCTATTCATTTACGTGGGAAAATTGACCGTATCGACTTACTACAGTCAGATAACGGAATTTATAACGGGATTATTGACTATAAATCTTCTGAACAAAAATTCGAGATTGCAAAACTTATTGCAGGAGTTCAAATCCAACTGTTAACGTATTTGAAAGTATCTGAAGAAATTATTCGCAGTGAAACAGGTACGGTTCCAACGCCTCTAGAAGCAAGTTATATCCATGTGCATAATCCAAAATTCAGCATTAAAGAAGTGCCAACGGAAGATAAGTTTATCCAAGAATGGACTAAAGCCTTTAAACATCGTGGTTTAGTAAACTCTGATGAGATTGCTAGACTTAATCCGGAACTTGTTGAGACAAGTAAATCAAACGTATTAAATGTCGCTTTGAAAAAAGATGGTGGTATCAGTGCTACTTATAAAAATGGCGTTTATACAACAGAAGAATTGAAGTTATTTAAAGATTTTGTATGGGAACAGATTCAAGAAGCAGGTAAAGGTATTCTATCTGGGGATATCACACTAGCTCCATATGAAGACTTTAAACAATATGCAGATTCTGTATCCGGTAAATTTAGTAGTATTGCCCAGTTCGATGCTACAAACCCAGAAAATAGATATCGTAATCTTCCTAAATTTGAAAAAGAAGAGGGGATTGCATTTATTCAAGAGGAATTACAAGAGAAGAAAGGAGAGACAGAAGAATGATTCCAGAGAAACCAAAAGGATTACAAGCAACACCTGATCAATGGAAGGCAATAGCTACTCGTGGGAACAATCTTCTTGTTTCTGCTTCAGCCGGATCTGGGAAAACAAAAGTGCTTGTAGAACGTATTTTGATGCATATTCAAGAGGGAATCGACATTAATGAATTGTTAGTAGTGACCTTCACGGAGCTTGCAGCAAAGGAAATGAAGGAGCGTCTTCGCACTAAATTAGAAGAAGCAATTGAAAAATCAACGGATGAAGTTCTTCAACAACGTTTTGCGAAACAATTGCAACTAATTCCGTCTGCTATGATTTCAACGATTCATAGTTTCTGTATGAAAGTAATTCGTCGTTATTTCTACTTAGCGGGTATTGATCCAGTGTTTACGATGATGGATGAAATCGAAGGGCAACTATTGCAAGAAAAAGTATGGAGAACTCTTGAGGAAGAGCTTCTTGAACATCCTGAATTTGAAGAAGTATTTGCGACGTTCTCAAACGACCGTTCGGACGATGGTATTACGAATACTGTTTACCGTCTATACCAATATTCACGCTCTAAAAGAGAACCTAAAACATGGTTATCCAATTTAACAGAGAATTATGCAGTTGGAAGTGATTATGCTTCAACATCTTTCGTTAAAACGTACGTAAAACCAGCATTAATCGAAGAGTTAAGTTACCTTGTTACTCAATATGATCAACTTCTTAAAGATATCGAACTTCTTGGAGCTCCGAAGCATCAAGCGGTATTAGAAGATGATATAGACTTTGTAAAAACGATTTTGGTGCATATCCAAGAAGAGTCATACGTTTTTGCGCATCAAACATTTGAAGATAGAAAATTCAAGAACTGGTCTACAGCTAAAGTGGATGATACTGTTAAAGAAAGCTTAGATGAGATTAAAGCAATTCGCGAAGGCTTGAAAAAAGACTTCCAAAAAATCAAAGAAGATTACTTTGCGATTTCTCCAGAAGTTCAGCTGCAGCAAATGACGAAAGTAAATCGAATTCTTTCGAAACTTTCAGATATCGCAGTGATGTTTTATGACCGTTTCCAAGATGAAAAACATCAGTTAAACAAACTTGATTTCTCTGATTTAGAACATGATACTTTGAGAATTCTGACAAAATTAGATTCAAATGGTCAAAAGATTGCTTCCGAATACTATCAAAATCACTTTAAAGAAGTCATGGTCGATGAGTATCAAGACGTTAACCGTGTCCAAGAAGCGATTTTAGAGCTCGTAAGTAAGCCCGATAATCGTTTTATGGTAGGTGACGTGAAACAATCTATCTACGGTTTCCGACTAGCAGATCCGTCTCTATTCCGTGAAAAATACGAAGAGTATGCCAAAGGAAAGAGTGGGGAAAGAATTGTTCTAGCAGAGAATTTTCGTTCTAGAGATGAGGTTCTTTCTTTTACGAATAAGGTATTCCAACAAATTATGAATAAAGAGTTGGGACAAGTGGAGTATGATGACGTTGCTGCATTAAAAACAGGGAATCTTTCATATTCTCAAGATGATGATAAATTCAGTGAAATTATTTTAATTGAAGATGTGGATTTAGATGAAAAGTCGGATGATTTAGACGATGCTGAAGGATTCGAAAAGGTAGAAAATGAGATTCATTATGTTGCGCAACGCATTCAAGAGATGATAAAGACACCTTTTGAAGTGATGAATGATAAAGCAGATGCAAAACGTCCAGTAACTTATGGAGACTTTGCTATTCTTTCATCAACAAAGAGTAATAATGATAAGATTGAATCAATTTTTGCTGCTTACGGAATTCCTGTAAACGTTCAAAAGGCGCAATCATACTTTAAACGTACAGAGATTACAACAATGGTTTCTTTACTAAAAGTGATTGATAATCCACTACAAGATATTCCGCTAGTAGCTGTATTGCGCTCTGGACTTGTCGGACTAGATGAGATCGCTTTGGCGCACATTCGTAAGTCATCGAAAAATACAAGTTATTATGAGGCTGTTTGCCAGTTTGTTTCAAATTTTGAGCTTCAAGAAGTCGATTATTATGATTCTAAGCAACAATTAGCGCTTAAAGAACGTCTAGAAGGCTTTTTAACACTATTAAATAAATGGAGAGACAGTGCGAATAACGAATCGATTGCTCAGTTAATTTGGGAAATCTATATGGATACTCATTACTTAGAATATGTCCATGGACAGTCCAATGGTTCGCAAAGAGCTGTAAACTTGCATGCGCTATATGAACATGCGAATCAATATGAAGCAAGCAGTTTTAAAGGAGTTCGAAACTTTATCCGATTCATTGAAGCTCTTCAAAAGAAAGAAAAAGATTTAGATGAAGCACCAATTGCAACGGATTCAAACGCTGTTCAAGTGATGACAATTCACGCAAGTAAAGGGTTAGAATTCCCAGTTGTGTTCTTAATCGATACAAACCGTAAATTCAACATGCAAGACTTAAAAGCATCTATTATGTGTTCCGATGAGATTGGTGTAGGTACGAATTTCTTTGACTTAAATACTCGTATTACGTATCCAACTGTACAAGCTGTAGCCACAAGAAACTTCGAGAAAAAGAAATTGTTATCCGAAGAAATGCGTAAATTGTATGTAGCAATGACGCGTGCACGTGAAAAGCTAATTATTGTAGGTACACTTAAAAACTACGAGTCATTTAAGAAGAAATATGCCTTTTTAACAAACGAATCTAGCGAAATTTTACCTTATCAAGCACGTTTCAAGAGCGGTACATTCCTTAACTGGATGCTACTGAGCGCTATTCGTGAACAATACAAGATTATTCCTGAAATTGTTGCAAAACCGGATATCGTATCTAAGAGTCAACAATATATTCACGAAATCAGTGGTAAAGAAGTCTTCCAAGAAGATTGGCATGAATACTACAGTGAAGCCGATTCTCCACGTGAATTGAAGTCTAAAGTACAACAAATGCTTCAAACAATTCAGCGAGACTATCAATTTGAAGCTGAAAGTAAAACAACAAGCTATCAAAGTGTGTCTGAATTGAAACGGGTGCTTGAAGATCCAATCATCGAAGAATTAGCGCAAAATAGCTTGATAGAAGAGGGGAGAAGAGCGATTTACCTCTCTCCTACATTAGAGAAACCTCGCTTTATGGAAACTGCTTCAGCATCGGTTTCTGGCGCACAAAGAGGTAGTGCTCTTCACTTGTTAATGCAGAAGGTTGACTTCACAAGTGACATTACATTAGATTCCTTAGAACATTTACTCAGAAGTTTAGTGGAATCCAATGAAATTACACCGGAAGTTGCTGCAAAAGTTCCAGTGACACAAGCATACGAATTCTTCCAATCATCATTTGGTCAATGGATTGTGCAAAATTCACATGCATTAGTACGTGAGCAAGCATTTTCTTATGTACTTGAAGCCAGTGAATTCTTTAAATCCATTCAGACAGATGATTTGATGATGATTCACGGGATTATCGATGGATATGTTGAATTAGATGATGAGATTGTCGTATTTGACTATAAGACGGATTATGTCGTGGATTCTAAAGAAGGAATTCAAAGCATCGTACGGAAATATAAAGACCAATTAAATATATACGCCGATGCATTAAGCATTAGTTGTAACAAAAAAGTGACAAGAAAAGTTCTATGTTTATTATCCATTAATAAGAATATAGATATCGATACATTAAATGCTATATAAATGATTATGCGCTCAGTGTTAGTTATTAATGCTGGGCGTATTCATTTATGATAGAGGATATAGAATCTTTTTGATATATAACTTAGTATAATATATATTATGTAAACCTATATATGTATCTGAAAAAGAATAAAGAAACATCATTGCATTTTAAAGTTCCTCAACGTATACTATTAAAGTAATTAATTAATAAGGATGGTCTCACATGCAATATAATCAAGACAGCAAGTTCTGGCATTTTGCTACATTAGTTGCTGATTTTATTTTATTAAATCTTTTATTTATCGTTCTATGTATACCTATTATAACTATTGGTCCTGCATTAGCTGCATTAATGCATACGACACTTAAGCTTTCTGAGGATGAAAATCGCACACTCGTTAAGCCGTTTTGGAATGAATTTAAACGTGATATTACTAAAAAGATGCTTCTATGGATCGTATATTTAGTTCTAATTGCTGCTATGGTTTATATGGCTCAATTTTACTGGAATTTTGCTAATAATAATGCTGATTTATTTAGAATCATTGGTTTTATGTTATTTGTGTTATCAGCGTTAATTTTAATCGTCACTATCGTAGCTTCAATTATTGGTCTTGCGATGACGACTCAGTATTTTAGTCCTATAAAACGTCTCGTTAAAAATAGTTATTTACTTATCATCGTAATGCCTGTGCAATCACTGATTATGGCTGCAGTTCTTATTGCTGCAATTTTATTCGCTATTTATCAGACAGTGCCTGTATTATCATTCTTTTTAGTGATTGGCTTTGCAGCCGTTGCATATAGTTTTGCACCGTTAATTCGTGAAATTTTTACAAAGGTGAAATAATCAATTTTATAAACGAAAACGACCTACAGAAATGCTCTGTAAGTCGTTTTTTT
>NZ_JAPWBR010000008.1:0-73477 GCF_041433555.1 Granulicatella sp. 20925_1_45
ACCACTCCGGAAAAACAGAAAAAGCCCGATCAATTCGAAGGCGGAGGGGAAAAGAAAGGGTGGCCGGGGGAAAAAATTGTGCCGAGAAACGTACCCGATTAATGTTAAGGCACCGGAGAATAAAAAAGAGTGCCCGAGAGAGGTGTTTAGTCTCCTGCTTGGGCACTCTGTTATTGTTAGATGATGATGTCGTCGACAAATTGTTTGGCTTCTGACAAGCTCATTCCTGTTACGTTACGTAATTTTTGAATAGCTTGAATCGGTTGGCCATTGCGTTTCAATTCGCGTAAGTACTCTTCTAATTCTTCTGGGATGTACGCTTCTTCTACTGGTGTACTCTCTTGTGTTGATGGTATTTGTTCCACCGCTCCGCTGGTATTTGGTTTTGTGCGGAACATCAGAGCAACTACCGCTACTAAAACGACAGCGATGATAACGATTAGTAACTCCATTGTTTTCTCCTATTTCATAAATTTGTAAACACTGCTTCTATGAGCAAATTCAAATGCTATAATTTTTAATTGGTCATCTTCGATTTCTACAATTAATCTATAATCTCCAATTCTATATCTCCAATATTTTGACAAAGTTCCACGCAGAGGTTTCCCCTTACTTCTAGGCTCTTCACAGTCCATCAAATTTTTTTCAATCCATTTTTTTAAGATCACTTTGGTTCCATTATCTAATTTTTTAATTTTCTTTTTGAGACGTTTATCATAAGAAAGTGTGTACCTCATTATAAGTCTCCCCAGAATTCCTCATGGCCAACTAATATAACTTCTCCATTTGCTTTAGCACTTTCGTACTCTTTTACAGCTTGTAAATCATATTCTTCTTCAATTTTTTCAGTTAATGCTTTCTTTAATAGGGTCGTTAATCCTTCTCCGGTAAAGTCTGCATAATTTTTAAAAAGGCGTTCTTCTTCTTTATTTAAACGTAATGAAATTGTACTCATTTTAACCCCTCCTTAATTGTATATACATTGTACCACATATTTTTATTAATTCAACTCAAATTTTAATTAAAATTAGATAATTATTTACAAACAACTGAACGCCGAAATCTTTAATAAGATATCGACGTTTCAAACAGACTAATTATAACGTTCTTTGGCCGCAAAATTGGAGGATGAACCATTCCAATTGCATTTCTTTGATGCCGACGCTGGTTTTCAATGCGTACTCGGTTTCGACTAATTGCTGGAAAGCTGCTTCCAATAAGGGTGTTCCGTAGCGACGGCATTGGTTCAGCGCGAGTTTGACACGATACGGGTGCACCGCAAGTGTCTTTTGAATTTCGGGTTCTTGGTAGCCGGCTTTTTTCAAATACGACACTTGAAGCAATAGGCGGAATTGGCCTAATAGAATCGCGTTCATTTTGATTGGGTCTTCTTTTTGCAATAACATATCGTGATAAATTTGAAGGGCACGTTTGCTGTCTTTGTTCAGGATGGCTTCTCCAAAATCAAAGATGCTTTGCTCCAAGGTCTTTGCCACTAATGCCTCGACGGTTTCAAGTCGAATGGAATACGTTCCAATTTCGGCAACCATTAATTTATCCAGTTCTTTCATACAAGTAGTAAGCGAGTATTGTGTTTTGAGGAGTAAAGTGTTTAACGCCTCTTCTTGAATGCCATATTGTTGCGAACGTAAATAGTCCTTGATGTATTGTCTCACATCGCGTTCTGAAAGTTCGCTTGCATCCAGAAGAACGGCAACCTTCTTCAACTGTTTCACGATTTTTTTACGTTGGTCCAACTTTTCGTACGGCGCAAAGAAGACCATCACCGAACTGTCCATCGGATTTTCTAAATATGCTTGTAGGCGGTCCAACTGATGGTCGATGGATTTCTTTTCCTTCTCCCCTGTTAAAAACGTTGGATTATCAATCATAACCAATCTGCGGTCTCCAAAAAATGGCACAGACTCCGCATCTTGAACCGCGGTTTGAACGGACACTTCATCCATATTGAATCGTCCCACGTTCAAATCTTGATCTTCAGGAGCGACAATGGTGTCCAAAAATACTTTACGTGCAAGCTCTTGTAAGTACGGTTCTTTCCCTTGAACGAGATAAACCAGACTAACTTGCCCTTTTTTAATTCGATTGAGCTGTTTCTCAAATTCCATTTCTTCGCCTCCTGTTGTTTTAGTTTATCTTGAAAACGAGTCTTTGTCTATTGTTTCAATTCTTTTTTCCGTTTCGTAAGCCTTGTTGTGACTTCTAATTTTTCGCGGGTAAACCGAAGCCGAATTTGCCCGTCTTGGTCCGTCCGGAAAATGATAGCACCAGTAGCTTTCAAGCGCGCCAAAGTCTCTGGACTGGGATGCCCATAGTGATTGTGCTTCCCACACGATATGAACGCGAGCCTTGGCTGAACGAGTTTAAGCAGCGCCTCGCCACTCGATGTCCTGCTCCCGTGATGCCCCGCTTTAAGGATTGAGAACCGCAAGTTTGGATTCGCCTGAACGACAGCCTCTTCCACCTTCTCTGAAGCGTCTCCTGTTAGAAGAATCGTCTGCTTCATCACTGTCACTAGCGCCAGTATCGAGTCTTCATTTTCCGCATGAGATAACCCTTTTGGCCATAACACCTTCCACGTCGTCTCATTCCATTTCCACTCGTCTCCTGTGAGTACTAATCGCCACTGAATCTTTGGATACTTCTTTTTCATTTCCTGCATCAGTGGAATTTTCTCCATGCCTTTCCCGATAATGAGCTGTCGGATAGTGAGATGCTTGGCGATGGTTTTTAAGTTTCCAACATGGTCTTCGTCCCCGTGAGACAACATGACTTGTGAGAGCTCCGAGAGCCCCTCTGCTTGCAAGGCTGGCACAACTGTGGTGATCCCTTGGTCTTTTTTCTTCCTGTGCCGCCACGCCTCTTTCTGTTTAAAATCAGAGAGTCCCCCTGTATCAATGAGCGTCGCCTGATTCCACCCCGGCGCTAAAAGAAGGATGGAGTCCCCTTGTTCAACGTCCACCATCACGAGTTCCGTTCCCCAGTGATAGGGCACTTCCATCAATAGCGCTAGTATGGCTAGTCCCCCAAGGACGCCTTTTTTTATCGTCATCTTTCGTAGCTCGAATAAAATTCCTATCGCAATAAGAATCGTTAGAAAGAGAACTACTTCCCACTTGTCCCAAATCCCCAGTGTGAATTTTGTAAAGGACAACTGCTGGCAAAAGGTAAGAACCTTTGAGACCCCAGAGAGAATCCCTTCTCCAACCGTTGTTAGAACTTCTATTAGCGGCGCAAAACTTAACAATACTGCGAATAAATAGGCCGTCAATAACGGAAATAGCAGCATTTCAAATAGCATCGAAAAGAGCGCAGTCAAAAGAATACTCAGTGCGTTCCAATAAAAGAAATACTGGCACAGAAGAGGCAATGCAATCAGACTCATCCCAATCGGCACCCACAAATTAGCGCGAATGCGAGGCAAAACAGCGCGTTGCCATTTCGAAAGAAAAATAATAATGGCCGTTAATCCATAACTGAGTTGAAAGGCTATATTTAAAAGAATCCCTGGCCAAACCAGAATAGACGCTATCACCATCCACAAAAGGCAGTCCATCTGCGTGCTCCCCCGTTTCTTGATGAATGGTTTGGATACGGCAGCAATCACCACCATTCCAATAGCACGGGTACCGCTAATATTCCAACCAATCACAAATCCGTAGAGCACTACAAAAAGAACCAGTAAGCCCCGCGTTTTCTCTCTAGTAATGCCGATTCGCCAACAGAGCCGTTTGATGCAAGCGACCATTAAGGAGATATGTAATCCCGAAATCGCTAAAAGATGCAAGAGACCAAGCTGTTTGTATTGCTCCCACTCTTCTTCGATAAATCCAGTTCGGTCCGCTAAGAGTAAGGCAAGCGTATATTGTTTCATGCGGCTGTCTTTTTGAGAACGTACCCCTTGCAACAACCAAGAGCGAAGATATTCCACAAAGCTCCAGAACCCTGGAACACTCTTCATCCCAGAATTCAATCGTTCAACCTTCAAAGCGTGCATCACGCCAAGACTAAGATAATAGTTTTTTGCATCAAAATTCCCTTTATTGCGTGCATGCTCGATTTCTTCAATGGTCCCTTCAAACGAGACACGCACCACTTGACGTAACTGCAAGAAGGCTCGTTGCTCAGATTCCGACTCGAGTACATAATAGAAGAAAACTTTCTCGTGCTTCGTTCCAGCTTCCAGCGTGGCAGTTCCGGTTACTAAATCGCCATTCACCTTTAATTGATTCGGGTTTAATACGAGTTGCCCAGTAATCGCATCATCAACGGTAAAAGACGGATGCGTTACTTCACGTATATATAAAAATAACCGCAGCCCTACCGCTACACATAGCACGATACCGAGCACTCTTTTCCATGTCTCGTGCCCTCGTTTCCACGCCACAACAATGATGAATAAAGGGACAATCCACCATGCGACTGACCCTTCGAATACAACGATGCTAGACGCTACAAGCACTGCTAGTATCCAGTAACTCATTGCGTCACAATCCTTTCTTGAAAGGACTCGAAGAGCTTCTTACCAATTCCTCGGACTTTCATTAAATCTTCCTTTGTTTGAAACGAACCGTTTTTCTTGCGGTATTCAATAATCGCCTCCGCCTTCTTCTCGCCGACACCCTTCAATGTCTTCAGCTCTTCCACCGTTGCCGTATTAATATTCACTTTTCCTTCTTTAGCTTCTTCTTTACTTGTTGCTCCTGCTGGAATTTCCTCAGCTTCTTCTCCAACTTTTTGTACAACAATCACCATTTGATCTTCTATCCGCTTCGCTAAGTTCACTTTCTGGCTATCCGCCTCGTCCGTCAATCCTCCGGCGGCATCGAGCGCGTCCTTTACACGATCTCCAACCTTCATTTGATAGACTCCCGGATTTTTCACCGATCCTTTTATATCCACGAAAATGACTGTTTCTTGCGTCGTACTGACTTCTGTCTTTTCTACCAGCATTGTCGTCTCTACCACTGTCGTTCCTTCCACGGACTCTTCTTTTTTAGAAAACAAGCCTCCTACACCCACTAATATAAGAAGGATTCCACCAATGACAGCAGCCTTGGCCGACAAACTCCACGACTCCCATTTTTCTTTCCACTCATCAAAAAAAGCCATTTCTCTCACTCCTTAAAAAGATTTCTCCAATTAAAGATATGAGAAAAATGACTCATTGGTTATAGATTTTTTAGAATTTCAATGGCTTCATCCAAAGTCTTCACAGGATAAATTTTAATTTCTGTTCCTAACTTCGCAGCCGCTTCTTTGACTTCTTCATAGTTTGATTTAATATCTGGATAACGTGCACGCATTTCGTCCGTGATTTCATCGTCTGGGGCTAAGAAAACTGTCGCACCCGCTTCAATCGCAGCCACTAATTTCTTATCAATTCCACCGATACGTCCAACCGTTCCATCTAATTCAATCGTTCCTGTTCCGGCAATATTATGTCCGTTTTTCAAATGACTATTCGTAATTTGGTTATAAATTTCAAGCGTGAACATCAAACCACCTGAAGGGCCACTCACACCATGAGGGTCAAATTCAACGGATGGGTCAGAAGTCACATCTTCGTCCACTTCCCCGCCAAATCCAAGACGGATACCACCAGTACGGCTATCCATTTTCAACTGACCGCTGATCATCATTGTTGCATCATCACGTTTCACTTGAAGGACGAGCGTATGTCCTGGTTCAAGGCTTGCTAAATAGTCTCTTAAATCTTCAAAACTCTCATCGGTATTCCCTGGGCTCTTTCCGTCAATCGTTTCGATAATATCTCCGACTTTTAATTTGTCACGGAAATTAGAGTTTGGATCCACACGTGTGACGAAAATACCATTTACATGTCGTTCGACCGTTTTTCCAGCAGCTTCAAAAGCAACTCGAACCGCTTTTGAACGCGCATTACGCATACTGAAATCTTGCAAGGTATCGAATTCTTCTGGTGTATAATCCCCGAATACCTCTTCGGACGGAACCATTTCGTGGTGCTTCAAGAACTTTTTAAAGTACGTTAAAACGGTCGCCTGCTCGACATACACCGTCAGCACCCTGAGAGAACCTGGATCCTCATCTTTTGATCCACTAATCGTTAAAAATTGGGATACTTCTTCTGCAGTCCCTGGCGATTCAATCACATACGGGATTGGAATCATCGCAACAATCGCTAATACAACGAAAATTAAGGCTGCAATAATAATCTTCTTAACCTTTGACATCTGTTATCTCCTCATCCATTTTTATTGTGCGTTCAGGCGCATCTTTGTATTTTTCTTGTAAGGCATCGGCTACTACACTTGGAACAAACGGTGTTACGTCCCCTCCAAATCGAGCTAATTCCTTCATCATTGACGAACTTACAAATCGGTACTCTTCTTTGCTGAGTAATAATACTGTCTCAACATCACCGTTTTGGACACGGTTATGAGATGCAAGAGTCGCTTCATATTCAAAGTCGGTTGCGTTTCGAACGCCACGGACAAGAACGCTCGCTCCTAACTGTGCCGCTGCTTCTACAGTTAAACCTCCGCTTACGGCGACCACTCTGGCATTAGGTACATGCGCAATCACCTTTTCAACCAGTGATTTTCGCTCGTCCAAAGAAAATAAATAGTTTTTCTGAACATTATGCGATAAAACGACAATGACTTCATCGAAGAGCTCACTGCTTCGCTCGATAATATCTAAATGCCCATTCGTAATCGGATCGAAGCTTCCTGCTACTACCGCTTTTCTCATCTTAAGCCTCCTCTTCGCTAGTCGCACGGTCATAGAACACTAAGGCTGTAATCCCGTACTCCACGCGCTTATATTGCTCAAATTCTAAAATTCGCTCTGGAAGTTGCACTTCCTTATCCACCTCACAGACAATCACGCAGTCTGGAGAAACTAGATTCAACTCCTGCAACTGCTCAATGTCCTTTACAATTTCTTGCAGGCGATATGGCGGATCCATAAACACCAACTTGAACGGTTCAAACGCTGGGTCACTCGCAATGGTTTTGAGTCCTTGTTTGACGTTTTGTCGTTTTAAATGAAATTGTTCGGGTGATTTTGTAATCTCAATATTTTGCTCAATCGTCTTTTGCGCTAAGCGATTGTTCTCGAATAGAAACGCACGGTCCATCCCACGAGAGACGGCCTCGATGGCAACGGCTCCGCTTCCGCTGTACATGTCGAGCATGACTCCTCCGTCAAAATAACCGCCAAGAATATTGAAGAGCGATTCTTTTATCTTGTCAGTCGTCGGACGAGTATTTTGGCCCGGTACTGCCTTTAAGCGTCTTCCGCCAAATTCTCCTGAAATAATTCGCACAGTGCATTCCTCCTTATTTCACTATAATACCATATTCCAGCGCTCTTTCGTGAGTTTTTTATAAAATAAGTAGTGCATCGACTGAGCAAAGGATTTCTTATGGTGCTTCTTGAGCGTTAGCCTAAGACGATGATTCGAATCCTTGCGGATTTTTTTATAATAGCTGTAATGGGGCACCGGCTTGAGCCATAGTCTCAAGCTCTTTCAAGATTCAAACGTACTCTAGAAAATAAATTTTCAAGCGTACGTAATTCACTTTGAATGCCATCCCCCATTACTGCTATTATAAAATCCGCTCGATTCTTCTCATCGTCAACTTCAAAGAGAAATTCTAACACAGTAGTGCTCTCATTCTTATTAATGCACGAAACTATATGGAATAATACATGCGCTGTGTGAGTTTAGGTAATTTGGCGCAGCTTAAAGGCTACTGGCAAAATGCTCTCCTCCTCGGAACGGGAACAGTCGCGGGAACGAAAAAAAGTTCGCCACGACTGTAGCGAACTTTACATTGTTTTATAACGGGATAATGGTGTCATTATCACTATTAGCAGGCTCGGTTGAGATAATCTCAATCATCAGCCCATGTGGCAAGCAGATACTGGTCTGACCTGGCTGGGAAATCCAACCTGTTTGTACCGCGATTTGGTCTGGACTATTATCTTCTTTGTCACGGATACGCGTTCCATCGACTTCAATAATATTATATTGATCGTCATGAGGATAATAGATGAACTCTTCATGCGGTGTATTTTCACTGAGTTCAAAGCGCTCGATTTCTTCTCCGTCAATTGTGAGAATCGCGTAAATTTTTGCTTCTTCTTTTCTCGTTGCTTGTTGATAAGCAAAGATGGCATTTGGTAAAAATGATAGCGCCAATAACACGAGCACAATAATAATGTCGAATGGCTTTATCAAATGGGAATACTTCTTAAATATCGTTCTCATCCTTTAACTCTAATAATGTTCTACGTACTTCTGAGGCAATTTTTGAACCAATCACGAGTAATTCATACAAGGTAAAAGTTTCAAATGGAGTTACACGGCCCACATAGCGAATAAATAGCTCGCCGTCTGAATCCACGAGTAGCGTATAGTAGGCCACTAACTCCTGGTTCAAGCGATTAATGGAATAGAGCACATCAAATAAATCTAAGCCAAAGTCTCTTCCATTCCCGATTCCTTCATAGGTAATTTGGTAATCGGTACGGTCCTCGCTATCATCGAAAACGACGCTAAACGGAAACTCGGCTTCTCCTTCTGAATACAGACCAAGAAACGCGATTCCACCATCGCCTAAATCTTTCTTATCTAGCTTCAAATCACGATTCTTTAAAACCGTCTCAAATGATTCACTAACCTTCATCGTGGCCACTCCTTTCGCCATTTGTATATTCTATTTTACTAGATTCCCTCCTATTTCACAACCAAACACCGAAATCCTGCACTTTTCTTCTCTATTAGATACTAAGAACTGCTTCATTTTGGCCGATTTTTTAGTTACTTCATTCTCTTCCCTTGTATTCCTATTCATTAAAAAACAGCAAACCAATTCCGTTTACTGTTTCGTAAAATAATCTTTTATTACTTTTCTAAAATCCTTTTCTTTCTGGATACATGATATAAATAAACGGCAAAGAAAATACAAATTGCTTTTGCTATATAATCTAGAAGGATATTATCATTTATACTCATTTGAGAGAATGTATTTATCAGTGCATGTGTCATCACACAAATCCATAGACTGTTGGAATAGGCAAATAATGCCGACAAAATAAATGAGTTGGTTAGTAATCCTAGTAAAAAAACTAGAATATGAATACTCCCTAAACTTCCATCAATATAAAAGAACAAGAGATGCCATACACTCCAACACACAAAAGTAATCAGTGTTGAAGCAATATAGGGAATTTTCTTCTCTAAACCAGGTTGAAATGAATATCTCCACCCTAATTCTTCGATGCCGCCAAATACAATCGCCTTAAGGAAAAGAAGGAACGGTAGAAATAGACTTTCTATTTTAAATCCTCTATTGATTATTACTGAAGAAAACTCCAATATCAGAAAAATCAGTACTAATGTATAGCTTTTTACAGATTGCTTTATATTGAAAAAATCTTTTAAAATTTCTAAGGGCCTTTTGGAATGACATTTAACTTGATAAACGATTCCCCAAAGTGCAGATGATATACCCGCTAAAGAAATAAAGAGTATCCCTAAAAATGAATTATATCCTAATTCAAATCCTCTAAATTTCAGTATTCCAACCAATGCAGCGATAACCGTTATTTGAAGCAGTGTTGGTATTAAATACATTTTGATAATGGCCTTACTCTTCATGATTCATCCTCTAATAAAAATCTCTTTTAAATTACCATCTATATTATACCATTTTTGACATCTTTTCTATATCTAGTTTTTGCGCACAAAAAAAGAGACTGAAGTTTCCTTCAATCTCTTCTCTAATTTTTATGATTAACCTAAACGTTGGCGAGAGTCCGCTGCACGTTGTAGGGCTTGACCAACATAGTTGATACATAACATCATGATTAAGATTAAGATTGTGGCTGGTAACCAAACCCATAATTTGTTTTCGATGATGTCTGCATTTTTCGCTGCAGAAATTAATGTACCAAGTGATGGTGTTGTAAATGGTAAACCGAAACCTAAGTAAGTTAACCCTGTTTCAATACCGATGTTCCCTGCTAAACGTAAGATTAAGTTAACGATAATTAATGAACTTAAGTTTGGCAAGATTTCACGGAACATGATACGGATATCACTTGAACCTAATGTCTTAGATGCATTTACATAGTCTAAGCTTGCTTCTTGAAGAGTACGTGTTCTGAATAAACGAGCAGAACCTACCCAATAGAAGGCTGTCATGATAAATACGAAGTGGAACATTGTGTAGTTTGGAATTACTGTTACGAACACGATGATGATCATCAATGTTGGTAAGATCATGATAAAGTCAACGACACGCATTAAAGTTGTGTCCACCCATTTACCGTAGTAACCAGAAATCAATCCGACGATGATACCAATGATACATGTCAAGATTGTAACTGAGAAACCGATTAATACTGAGTTACGAGCCCCGATAATTAAGAGGGCTAAAACGTCACGACCACTTTCGTCAGTCCCTAAAATGTGCGCATTTGTTGGGGCTTTATAACGACCTAAGATATTAACTTTCAATGCAGTTTCTTGGTCGATGAAGTATGGTCCGATAAAGATGATTAAGAAAATCAACGTTAGTAAAATTAACGCGAAAAGCGCTAATTTATCTTTTAAAAACTCCCGTACAATAACCTGAAAACCAGCAGGCGGTGTAGATACGGTGCTTTCTTCAACGACAGTTTCTTCAACTGTATTTACATTATTTTGCTCCATTTGCTACTCCTCCTTTTATTATTGTACACGAACACGTGGGTCTACAATACTCATGATAATATCAGATAATAGCGTACCTAGAAGAGTCGCTGTACCGAAGAGTAATAGTAACGCTAAGATTACTGAGTAGTCACGTCCTGTGATTGATGATACGAACAATTCCCCCATCCCTGGATATGAGAAGATGTTTTCAATGAACACTGAACCACCGATTAAACCAGTGAATTCATATCCTAAGAAGGCTGCGATTGGCAAGATTGAGTTACGGAAGATGTGGCGGTTGAACACAACATTTTCAGGAACCCCTTTCGCACGTGCTGTACGAACGTAGTCTTGGCTCTTCGCATCGATAACCCCGGTACGTAAATATTGAATCGTACCAGTAGTTGAAAGAATCGCCATCGTAAACGCCGGTAAAATCATGTGATGGAATTTATTTACATAATAGCCCAGTGTTCCAGTAACTACATCTGAATCGACAGATCCACGAGTTGGGAACCAACCTAATGTATAACCAAATAACCATAATAGAACTAACGCGAATACGAATACTGGGATTGAGTAAGTAATGAATGTGTATACTACGATTACTTTGTCAGCCCAACTGTTTTGGAAACGACCTGCAATCATCCCTAATGGTAATGCAATTAAGTAAGTTAGAATCATCGTTAGTAATGATAACCACACTGTGTTACCAATACGCTGTCCGATTAATTTTGTTACTTCATATTTGTAAGTATAACTTTGACCGAAGTCTCCACGGAATGCTTTTGAAATCCAGTTCCAATATTGAACAGGAAGTGGATCATAGAATCCAGATTTCACACGTAAAGCTTCAATTGTATTTGGATCCGTTTCTGGAGTAATTAAACCTGTAAATGGATCCCCTGGCATCATCTTCGCGATTAAGAATGCCAGCACACTAAGGATGAAGATTTGTGGCAACATTAATAACACACGACGTAAAATGGTTTTCCACATAATTATTTTCCTCCTTTTGGATTTAATGCAACAAAGTGTGAGTCTGAGATTTTTTGTAAATCAAACACACGACCGTTTTCATCGTAGTATAAGTTTTGATTTTCTTGGTAGAATTGCTCAGCTTCTTTACGACGAAGTTTGTTTGCTTCACGGTTTTCTGGATCGATTACCGGAATCGCAGACAATAGACGTTTAGTATAGATGTGTTGTGGGTTTGCGTAAATGTCTTCCGCTTTCCCTGTTTCAACGAAACGTCCACGGTACATGATGAATAGCTCATCACACATATGTTTTACAACCCCAAGGTCATGGGAAATGAATAAGTAACTTAAGTTGAACTCATCTTGGATGCGTTTCATGTAGTTTAACACTTGCGCTTGTACAGATAAGTCTAACGCTGATACTGGTTCGTCGGCGATGATTAAACGAGGGTTACTTGCTAAGGCACGAGCAACACCGATACGTTGTCTTTGACCACCTGAGAACTGGTGTGGATATTTTAATAATGCTTCTTCAGATAATCCGATGATTTCCATTAATTCAATCACGCGTTTTCTCTCTTCATCTGGAGATAAACGTTCGAAGTTTCTTAATGGCTCAGCCACGATATCTAAGATACGTTTTTTAGGGTTAAAACTTGATAGTGAATCTTGGAAGATCATTTGTACGTTACGGTTGTAGTCTGAAGTACGACGACGTGCTTTGTTTGTTACGTCTTGTCCTTCGTAAATGACTTTACCGCTTGTTACGTGTTCTAGACCAATGATTGCTTTACCAATCGTTGATTTACCAGAACCTGATTCTCCAACAAGACCGTAAGTTTTCCCTTCTTCAATTTCAAGTGACACTCCGTCTACCGCATAAACATAATCCGTTACTCGGTTAAAGAAGCCACTACGAATCGGATAGTGAACTTTTAAATCTTCAATGGTTACAAAACCGCTCATTATGCTTCCTCCCCTTCAAAATGGAAATGTTTATAACATGTACAACGAACGAAGTGGTTTGGTCCAACTTCATGAAGTGTTGGATCCTCTTCGTGAGCGTTCGCTGAAATCCATGGAATACGTGGTGCGAAACGGCAACCTTTACGTGGTAATTTTGGTAATGGTGGCACAGTTCCTTGAATCACGTGTAATTCTTGACCTTCTGCTCCCGCTTGTGGGATTGATTGTAGTAATGAACGTGTATAAGGATGTTGTGGATTTGTGAATAGCTCTTCAACAGGTGCTACTTCCACAAATTGTCCAGCATACATCACGGCTACACGGTCCGCAGTTTCTGCTACTACGCCAAGGTCGTGAGTAATTAAGATGATACCTGATTCTGTTTCTTTCTGGATATCATTTAATAAGTCTAAGATTTGCGCTTGGATTGTTACGTCTAAGGCAGTTGTTGGTTCATCGGCAATGATGATTGGTGGTTTACATGATAAAGCAATCGCGATAACCACACGTTGACGCATCCCACCTGATAATTCGTGTGGGTATTGTTTGTAAGTACGTTGTGGGTTTGGAATCCCTACTTGTCCTAACAATTCAAGTACGCGTTCAGTACGTTCTTTTTCATTTAAGTCTGTATGATAATAAAGAGCTTCATCGATTTGAGCACCAATTGTCATTAATGGGTTTAACGAAGCCAATGGATCTTGGAAAATCATACCGATATCATTTCCGCGAATTTTGTTATATAACGCTTCGTTTAAGTTTACTAAGTTCACATCGTTATAAATGATGTCCCCTGTAATCTTTGTATTATTTTTGTTGTGTAAGCCCATGATGGTTGTCGCTAATGTAGATTTCCCACATCCTGATTCCCCAACGATGGCCAAAATTTCATTCTTTTCTAATGTTAATGACACATTATCTACTGCATCATAAAAATCATCTTTGATACGGAAACCAACGTGTAAGTTATTGATTTCTAATAGTGGCTTATCAATTGTCAAATCCGATTCCTCCTTATTTTCTTTGGTTAACTATTTCAATATTTAAAATAATAAAACAACGTTTCTATTATACGTTGCATGCTCTCTGATTGCAAATTGTATGACAATTCGAGCGCAGATACAGCGTATTTTTAGTTTACCATGAATCCTGCGTGATTACCATTATTTATGAGCAAAAAATTAACTTTTCTCATGTTATTTTAATTTTAAATTCAAATTTCACTAAAATCCCGTCATTAATGCGTTTTCATTGGTTTTATAGATTTTGTGCAAACAAAAAGAGACCAACCGAAGCTCGTCTCCTTCCAATTCTTATTTAGCACCAGTTTCACTCGTTAATTCTACTTGATATAACGCAGATTTCTTGCTACCTAAGTTTACATCGTAGTATTTCACACGTTTGTTGACTGCTGTAAGTTCTTCTCCGACTAATGTTGGGAAGATGAATGCTTTATCGTGAACATATTTTTGCCATTCTTTATAGAACTCAACGTTTTTAGCTGAATCAAATGATTCTGTTGAACTAATTTTATCCATGATGGCTGTTCCTTCAGCATCTACATAGCGTTCGAAGTTGAATTGTGCTGTTTCACCAAATAATCCTGATGGGTTTGGATCGTAACCAGTAGACCAACCAGCTGCAAACACATCGATTTCTGGGTCATCCGCTTGAACTTTATCATAGAATGAGTTCAATTCGATTGTACGTCCTGTATATAATTGAACATTCAATCCAATTTCTTTCCACCAGTTCAAGTATTGTTGAACAAGTGACTCATTCGCTTCGTCACGAGTACGTGCAGCAAAGTTGATTGTCAATTTAGAACCGTCTTTATTTTCACGAATTCCGTCTCCATCAACGTCTTTATATCCCGCTTCATCAAGCAATTGTTTTGCTTTTTCTGGGTTATATGAGAATCCTTCTTGATCTTTGTTATATACATCTTTGAAGAATGGAATGATGATTGAGTTTGAAGAATGTTGCAAGCCGTTATACAAGTTTTGACCTGCCGCATCAATATCGAGCGCGTATGCCATTGCTTGACGAAGGTTTACATCGGACATTTTCGCATTTGGATCTGTCACGTTTTTACCAGTTTCTTTATCATATTTTCCTAAGTGGAAACCGATATATTCATATGCAGATGCTTGTGAACCTAGGAATGTTACGTTTGTTAAATCTTTATACGCTTCGTATTGTGAGTTTGGCATTGTAGCAATATCGTAGTTACCAGCTTTCATTTCTGAAACGATGTTGTCTGGAGATACAACTTCCATTACGACTTTATCAACTTTCGCTACTCCTCTGAAGTAGTGCTCGTTAGGAACTAATGTCACAGATTCTCCTGCAACAATCGATTCAATCTTGAACTGACCTAAACCAACGAATTTTGTTCCACGAACATAATCACTTTTTTCCCACTCAGCTTCTGGAATATCTTTGAAGATGTGTTTTGGCATGATGTATGCACACACAGAACCACCTGCTAATTGCATTGAAGGGCTCATTTCTTTGAAGTGAATTTTCACAGTGTAATCATCCACTTTTTCAAGACCAGAAACGCTATCTGCTTTTCCATCGTGATATTCTTCCATACCGACTACATTTTTATAATCATCATCGTAACGAACACCCGTATAGTCTTTATTACCGATGGCTTGGTAAGCAAAGATGTAGTCGTCGATGGTTACAGGTTGTCCATCAGACCATTTATAGTCTTTTGAGTTTAATGTAACGGTTGCTGTTTTATTTTCAACGTCAAATTCAATACTTGCAAGACCTGTATTTGTTAACTTACGGTTTTCATCGTATTCGAACATACTTTCATCAACCAAACCACCAATCGTTGAGTCGTTTGTATCCGCAGATAACTCATCTGCAAAAATTCCAGTGAAAGATGAAGAAGATACGATTGCGTATTTTAATGTTCCACCTTTAATTGGAGTCCCGTCGTGAGTGACTTCAGAAGCGTATTTCGTTTTTCCGCCATTGCTACTAGTTGAAGATGATTGCTCTTTACTACCACATGCTGCTAACGTTAGTGCAGCTGTTGCAGAAAACAGAATCATTACATTTCTCTTTTTCATCATAATCAGTCTCCATTCTTTTATTTTAAGGCTTTTGAGTGTATCCATAAATTTATGTTGGACTTATCATACTCCAACTTTTTAATAATTGCAATACTTTTTCTAATCTTTTTTTAATTTTCATAATTTATTTCTCATTTTTGGAAAGTTTTTTCATAATGAAAAAGCCTAGGAATCCTCCTAGGCTTTTTGAATTCATTATTTAGCTGGTGTATCAGAAGTTAATTCTAATTGATACAATTGAGCTTTAGAGCCGCTTGTTGCAAGAGCAGTGTCATAGTATTTCACACGTTTATTAACAGCTGTTACGCTATCTCCTACTAATGTTGGAATAATAAACGCTTCGTCTTTAACATAAGCTTGCCATTCTTTATAGTAATCTTTTAGTTTTGCTTCATCAAAAGCTTCTGTTGAAGAAATTTTCTTCATGATTTCTGTCCCTTTCTCATTTACGTAACGAGCAAAGTTGAACTTAGCAGTTTCACCGAATAAGTTCGCTGGGTTTGGATCATAACCTACTCCCCATCCAGCCGCGAATACATCGATTTCTGGATCGTCTGCTTGGATTTTTTCGTAGAAGTTATTTGATTCGATTGTACGACCTGTGTAAAGTTGTACGTCTAATCCAATTTCTTTCCACCATAGTAAGTATTGTTGCACTAATGATTCATTGGCATCATCACGAGTACGTGCTGCAAAGTTGATTTGTAATTTAGAACCATCTTTGCTTTCACGGATTCCGTCGCCGTCTACGTCTTTATATCCCGCTTCATCTAGCAATTGTTTTGCTTTTTCTGGGTTATAGGCGAATCCTTCTTGCTCAGCATTATATACGTCTTTGAAGAATGGTAAGATGATTGAGTTCGTACCATAGTTTAATCCGTTATATAAGCTTTCACCCGCTGCATCGATGTCTAATGCATACCCCATCGCTTGACGAAGTTTTACATCACTCATTTTCGCATTAGGATCCGTTACGTTCTTACCTGTAGTCTTGTCAAATTTACCTAAGTGGAAGGCAATATATTCATAAGATGGTGCAAATGAACTTACATAAGTTACGTTTGTTAAATCTTTAAATGCTTCATATTGAGCACTTGGCATTGTAGCAATATCATAGTTGCCAGCTTTCATTTCTGAAACAATTGTATTTGGTGACACAATTTGCATCACTACTTTCTTTAATTTTGGACTACCTTTATAGTAGTGTTTATTTGGAACTAATGTTACAGATTCCCCTGCAACAACTTTTTCAATAGTGAAGGCACCAAGCCCTACTACTTTATCTCCACGAACATATTCGCTTTGTTCCCATTCTTTTACAGGGATATCTTTGAAGATGTGTTTTGGCATTGTATATGCTGGAATTGCACCACCTGCTAATTGCATTGATGGTAACATTTTTTCAAAGTGAAGTTTCACTGTGTAATCATCCACTTTTTCAACACCAGAGATTGAGTCCGTTTTTCCTTCGTGGAAATCTTTCATCCCTACGATGTTTGTGTAACGGTCGTTGTAACGAGTACCAGTGTAGTCTTTGTTACCGATAGCTTCGATAGCGAAGATATAGTCATCGATTGTAAATGGTTTTCCATCTGACCATTTATAGTCTTTTGCATTTAATTTAATCGTTACAGATTTACCTTCAACGTCAAATTCGATAGAAGCTAAACCAGTATTTGTTAATTTACGGTTTTCATCATATTCGAACATTGATTGGTCAACTTGACTCGCAATTGTTGAGTCTGTTGAGTTTGATGCTAATTCATCAATGAAGATTCCACTGAACTTCGTAGGTGTTACAAGGGCGTATTTTAATGTTCCGCCTTCAATCGCTGTTCCTTCATGAGTCACTTCTGAACTGAATTTTGATTTTGAAGCTGCTTTTGATGCTTCTGAAGAAGTGCTACTGTTATTGTTTTCTGAACCACATGCTGCTAATGTTAAAGCTGCTGCAGCTGATAAGAATACTAAACTTTTCTTTTTCATTTTTCCTCCACTCTCAGACACCCGATTCAACTTTCTTTTTGTATTGAATTGTCTGACAAATTAATACTTGATGTTAATTTTAACATAATTTTAATTTTTTGCAAGTAAAATATCAAAAATCACTTTTTTATGTTAGTTATTATATTCAATACTCAAACATTCAGTAAAATTAAAAAAACATAGTTATCATGAATCATAAAAAAAATCCAGACACATTAAAAAGTAGAGAACTCAAAGTTCCGAGTTCTCTACTTCACTAATTAGACGCCTGGGACAAATACAAAGTCTACTACTAAATATACATAGACTACTATTTGCCTTCTCTATTGTTCGCTGCAATCATACACGTTTTACTCCTTGGATAAGTACAAACCTTGTAGGCAGATGGGCAGTATTCACTGCAGGAACCTGTCGGTACTGGTGTAAATGTAGGACAATAATATCTTGTACTTGGTTGAGCTGTTGGGCGTTCTCCTTCGGAAATTTTAATTTCCAAGTTGAAAAGATCATCCATTTTATTTCCCTCCTTTCTTTATAATAATGTTTTACATTTAAAAAAATGTCAGAAAATGATAAAACGAAATCCAACTAGTTGGCAAAAAGTTGACCCACTCACTTGTATTAATGATTGAAAGAAAATACCCTAACTCTATAATATTGGTTATTAACGATTTCTTTACAATCTTTATCTTGGCCATACCATAAAAAATAACTACTATTACAATAGATTGATATAGAATCATAGGAATAATAATTTCCCTTAGCGAAATAATATTCCAACTTCCTTGAATTTTGCTAAAAACAGTAATAGGTATTACAAATATGGACTCTTGCAATAACACTCTGCTAAACAATTCAAGTAGTAAAATATAGAAAACAGATGGAATTAAGAATAAATGTGAGAGATACTTCCACAGTCTACTCTGATTAATTTTATTAGTAGATATTGGGATTATTCTATAAAGTTTCGCTTTTCTATCATTTATCTCCATTTCTCTATTAATTATTACTACACTTATCATCAATAGAACACTAATAAGCAATAGCTTTATAGCCACCTCCAAAAACGGGGCTACTTTGTTATACTTTTTAAGGTTGATGTTGTGTTCGATTAGATAATCCATTATTTTTGCAGACTTTTCTACACCTGCTTTTAGAGCTGCAATTCTTTCCCTCATTGTTTCAGGCAATACACTTAATAAGCTATCAACACTTTCAACCCTCTGATTATTAAATTCTCTTAATTTGGAATAATTATCATTACGGTACGCAATATACAAATTACTGCTTACGAAGTTGAAATGTTGCACTTGTTCATTAAGTTCATCACTAATCGTCTCTCCACTATTTTCAATATCCGTTAGATTTTGCAATACTATTTCCTTAATTTGATAATCTTCTTTCAGAAATATAGCATCAGTTCCGACACTTGATTCAAATATAAACAACCCACTTAACAAAAGTAAGACAAATCCACAAAAAATCAGTGTCGTCTTGTATATTAGTTTATGTACCCATCTACTTATTCCCATATTTACATCTCCTATCTTGTTGCTTAATGATTAAGATTAGCAAAATAAATAGCAAACAAATATACATAAATATGCTCTTGCACGCATCTATATAACTAAAAGGATAATTGTAGATTAGTGATTTATTTCCATTTAGAGCAGACACCGTATCAATATAATAGATTGGACTCAACGCTGGAAAATATTGGTGCATTGAAGAGTGAATCATCATTCTTTCTAAAAAAAGTACAAATAGTATTAAAGATGAGGAAAAAATTTTAGATCTTGTGATTTGAAATAGGATGGTGGCCATCATTATAAACAATAAATCTAGCAAGAATACAATAAATAAAATAGGAATCATGAAGTAGAACACTGAAACACTTGTTGCTTCATTATTCATACTAAAAATTACAATTGATGGAACTATGTGTGGATTGATAGTCTTAGTAAGAAGTAACATAACAAACACAAGTATCGCTACGAAAACTTGCACACCAAATACTAAGCACGTAGAAATCAATTTCTTCTTAATTTGATACGAAACAAAGGATTTAGGTATAGTTCTCCAAACAGAATCTTTTACCTCAAAACTTAAAATAAGGTCCATCATTAGTACTACTATTAGAAATAAAATAAGAAAGAAATTAGAAAACAATTTATTTTCGCCAATTATTTCATAAAAATCACTTCTTAGCACATCAGGAAAAGACAACTCTTTGAGTTTAGAATTATAAAATTCCAATTTATGATAGTCTCTAATGAAACTTCTCTTCACATTCTCTTTAGCCGTCTTAATAGGAACATCATCTACTTCCATTGCAATACTTCCGTACCCAAAAAATTCTGGAAAAATTTCATATACTGTTTCGCCATATTTAGCAGCATTACTAAAATATAGTAAATAATCACTTAGATTATTGTCTAGTAGACTTTGATTAGCTAGGTTAGTATTATGAATAAACTCATAATATTGATGATAATCCTTTCCCTTCTCTTCCCCTGATTTTTTCAAATTTTCAACCCGTTTATTTATTTGTAAAGTCATCATTGCGCCATTTCGATATTCTTCCATAATTTCATCATCAGTTTTAATTTTAGGAAGAATTATCACAATCGCCATAATCAAAAAAATCATCATTCTCTTTAAAAGAGTTTTCCAATCAAACATGATTTTCCATATGAAACTAAGCATAAAAACCACCCCTAACCGTACAGGCTTCTATAAATCATACTGATTTTTTCTCTTCCCAACGATATTGAAGTGACTCCAGAGTTTTCTTCTAATAATCCATCCAAAATTATCTTTATTTCACTATTATTTTGAGGAGAAAAAACAATTTTATTGTCAGCTAACAACTCTACTGGATACGGATTCTTATAACGTTTTAAATGTAACTCATCAATAAATTTTACTACCAATTTCTTATTACGATTGAGATCAACTGCTTTTACATCAATTAATTTACCATCTTTCAAGAAGAGTACGCGGTCATAGCATTCATCGAGATTTTCTAATAAATGGGAAGCTAAAAGCACAATGTTCCCGTTATTCTTTAAGTCAAAAATAACAGATTCAACCTTTTTAACATTTTCTTGATCTAAACCGTTGAGAACTTCATCAAACAAGTACACTTCCGCACCACTAATCAAACATAAAGCTAAACATAACTTTTGTCTCATCCCTAAGGAATATACACTGACCTTCTTCTTGATATAGTTATTCATTCCGAGTAGTTCTTCAATTTGAATGATATCTTTTTCCTTCTTCCCCCAACTGGATGCAAATAGTTCCATATGATCACGGCCAGTTAATTGTTCATATAAATCCATCGGCTCAAGCATTTTTGTAACAATAGCCTTATACTTGATATTCATTCCCGCATTTAACCCACTATACTGAATCTCACAATTTGGAGAAACGATATTTCCAGCTATGATATCCATTAGGGTACTTTTCCCATACCCATTAGGTGCTACTATTCCAACAATCTCACCTAACCCAATCTCAATTTTATTTTTTAAAAATATAGGATTAGATGGAGTATATGAAAACTGTTCAATATTTATTTTTAGAGATTTCATTTTGTCCATCTTGTTGCATCGCCTTTCTTCTGATTAGGATTTTTTCGTACAAAGCATAAATTTCCTGTTCTGAAGGGATTTCAAAAATACTAAATCTATTGATTAACATATGAAACATTGAAGTCATTATCTTTTCTGGTTCCCCTTCAATATTCTTTGAGTATTTCATCAATTTATCAATCGCGATTTTAAGCTCGGCATGAAATCTATAACATTTTCGAGTATTTAACATTTTCTTTAAATTATTTCTAACAGTTTCGAACGTTCTGTGTTCATGTAACTCTTGAAGTACTCTTATCAATTTCTCTTCTTTAATTTGAAATACATCGGACAACATATCAAAAATATCAAATATAATATTCAAATACTCTACTTCAGAATATTTTTTCTTATTCAACTCCGCAATTAAATTACTTTCTTCACAAAAATAATTATAAACGATTGGACTATATTTTTCTCCACCATAACGATTAATTTCTGGAAAGAACTCATCAATCACTATTTGACTAATACTGATTCTATCCCTTAAAAATAGTTTTAATTCTTCTACAAATTTAAAAGGTGCATAACAATCTTTAAGTTGGAATCGAATTCTCAAGTGGAATTTTGGATCACTATAAACTATAAAGAATAATTTAAATTTAAAATCTCTACTTTCAATGAATTCATAGATTATATCTAGTGTTCTATTTACATATTCCTTCCTTAAATAAATTTTCATCGACAAAGTATTATTGTCAATTTTATGAGGTTCACTTTTAACAGGAAATATTTTATCCCCTGACCTTAAGCGTTCATTTGTGTTAAGTATATGAAATGTATAATCTATACTTTCCATTTCTGTTATATTCTCAATCGCTTTACCACAAAAATATTCCTCTCCCCAAAGAATATACTCAGATTCTCTTTTATTTAGTTGTTTAAAAATTTCACTTAAGTCAAGTTCGTTTTCTAAATCTAATACAAGCATCACATTTTCAAGTTCAATCTTTATAAAACGTGGAACATCAAACTCTTTTTTCCATTTATTTACTGCAGATTTAAATTCATTAAATGATGATAAACTTTCAACACCTAGTATCTGCTTACTAACAGCAAACTTTGCAGGTGCCAATATGATATTTCGATATCTAATTCTTGGTATATAAAGATTGAATCTTTTTTCAAGTAAATGAAATATAGAGAAACTACTATTTTCAAGTTCGTTACTCATTAAAAATAAAAATTGACTTATCCTTCCCATATTTAAAACATTTAACGAGTCTAATTGGCCAACTCCAACATTCTTTAGAGTATTATTATTAATTAAAGTAATGCACCCATCTACTAAGGTTACTGAAATATCCTTAAAAAATAATTTGGCATCATTGGATTGAGTATCAATTGAAATGTTATTTTTAAATATGGGAATAGATAATCCAAGATTATTTGAAGGAGATATAGAATTAACTACAGAATATCCCACTATATCCTTATAACGTTCTTTTAAATACGAATCTACTATTCTTGAATCATTAAATAAATACAAGAATCTACCCATTAATGAACACACTTGTCCCCCCGATAATCTATTTTCAAATTCAACAATGTCTTTTCCGTTAAATTCATAAAATTTTAAAGTCAAATCATAATTAATATCCAGCTTTTCTCTTCTTTTTTTAGAAAGCCATTCAATATAATCGTCTTCCAAAACAAGCTCTTTTTCTTTTCTTAATTGTGTTCTTTGTAGACGCAATTGTAAGTCTCCCAAGATAGACTCAATATCTTCTTCTTCACTCTGTTTTGGTAGTATATCTAATTCTTGAAGACTAAAATCAGAAAACAAAAGCTCTGTGAGTGGGATAAAATCAAATTCACTATATCGTTTTTGAATAAAACTAACGATATTGTTGTATGGAATATCATAATTGTTTTTAAACATAAATAACTCAATAACATTACTTGTTCTCTCTACATTGTGTTTAAATTCCACAGGCAACTGTATTTCTGAAAACAGTGTATCCGCAAACAAAACTGGTTGTTCATTCAATAATGACTGCGCGTGCACGTCAATTTGTTTAACCCTTCCCAAGGTTTTATTATTTTCCTCATTAAATGATTTTATTAATTTTTCCAAATTTAACAATTTAATAAATAATTCATGCTGACATAAACCAATATTTTCTAACTCTCCCACTAAAATCGACAAATGATCTTTAAATGACGTTTCATTTCTTAATGTTGAAATCAAAAAACCTTCAGCTAATAATTTTTTTATATACGACTCTAATTTCTCTTTAAATAAGTCATCGTCTTCTTTTTCATAACTTTTAAGTAACAAATTAACAATTAACTCTATTTTAATTGGTTTCCCCGTTACATCTACTATTTTTGACAACAAATCCGTTCGCTTAATAATTTTATATTGTGGTTCTCCGCTTGTTATAAACGGACATAATACATGATAATATTCGCCTTCCTGAGTTAAATTAATATTATGATAAACATAAAGTTTACTAAAAACCAAAGAATCATTTTCAATCAGCTGCACTATCTTGTTTATCCAATTTGAATCAACATTTAAATATGGTGTAGCAATTATTTCTTCTGAGCTTTTTTCTCCAAACTCTCCCTTACCTACTCCTGAAAAATACCCAAAAGGAGTATTTCTAAAACAGCACCTAGAAAAATATTTATGTAATATTTCTTCACTTTTTTTCAATTTTTCTTCCACCATAAATATTGATTGGTATAGAATAGGTGAATTTAAATAAATAGCCAATTGAAATTTTTTATTATCAATTATCATATTATCAGAGAAAGAAAAATACATACTCGGTGTAAACAACGATTTTCTAAAGAAAAATTCATCATGAATTTTTTTCATTCGAACCCCTCCTTACGAATTCTGCATATTCATGATTGTCTTCTATTAATTGCTGATGAATTTGTACATTATTTACAATTTTATTTGATATAAAAATTACTTTATCTTCTGGTCTTAAATTTTCAATGTTATGATTTATTATAACTACTATCGAATTTTTACTAAGCTTACGAAGTATTTTTATTATTCTCTCTTTCGAGAATAAATCCTGCATCGATGTTGGTTCATCAAACAAATAAATCTTTGCGTCTCGTGATAAAGCTCTAGCAATCGCTAACCTTTGCCATTCCCCGCCCGAAAGATTAACACTATTAGAAAACCATGTCCCAAGTCTAGTTCTTTCCTTTTGAGGTAAAGAATTAATTTTTGTGTTTAGGCCAACCTGGCATAAAACTCTTGAAGTTACAACACTATCTTTCTCCTCGGCAGAAAAATATATATTATCAATAACATCCATCTCTAATTCAGTAAAATCTTGAAACTGCACCGAAGAATAATTCAATAATTCTTCACTTTTTCTTACTACCCTATCATCTAAGTACATTGTTCCTTTTTCTAATTCGTACAGCCCACATAAACACTTAATTAAAGACGTTTTCCCCGCACCATTTTCACCTACCACAAAATAGACATTTCCTTCTTCTAAATCGAGTTGAATTTCTTCAAGTATTATTGTATCCGAACATTTCACACTTCCATGAATTATACTTATTTTTTTAAACGACTCAGGATTAAAATCATCTCGACTATTTACTTCTCGTGAATCAAGAAAATCAAACACTTCTGTTAAGAGTAGTTTTTTCTCGTTAAATGTAGTAATACTTGACAACATACTTTGACTAGCCCCTAAATATTTATTAACAATTTGAATAGTAGCTAACAAATCTCCTACATTAAAGTTTCCGTTTGAAGAAAAACGAATTAATACATAAATAACAATTATAATATTATATACTTGCCATAATCCCGTTTTTTTTAGACTATACCAAAACAAATACTTTTCATCACTAAAAAATTTCATTATATTTGATTTGATTTTCTTTATAATTTTGTTAACACCACCGAAAACTTTTAATTCCTTAAAAGATTTATTCTGCGTTATCAAAAAATTGAAATACCAATTTTCTTTTCTTTGTTCTGTCTGTAAAAAATCAATTTCATAATTTTTTTTACTTACATCTATAAATTTTAATGAAGAATACGCTGATACTATACATAAAGGGAAGAGCAAATTAGTATCAATGTTTATAACATAGATAACTGAAACAAATAATACTATTGAATTAATTATTATCTCCAGTACAAAATTAAGTGTAGTATAGATTGTACTTGAACCAAAACTGCAGATTCTCCGAACCTTATTTTGAACATCTGACTCTTCAAACGAAGATAAACTTAAATAACAAACCTTCGTTAATATTTCCTCAGTAAAACTTAGTTCTATTTCCGTTCTAAAATGCATAATATTGTATTCTGCTATTTTTCCACAAATTAGTTCTAGAATTAAAGCAAATGTATAAATTAATATTACATTATACAGTTCTTTAGAAGTTAATAACGATTGATTAACAGATATTAAATTAACAATTTGCTGCATTAAATATATTTGAATTAATGGCAACAAACTTCTACTACAAGATAGAATAACTGATAAGAAAAAACGATACTTTGAGATATTCAATAAATAATGAACCGTTCGAATAATTTTATTCATAAGATTACCTCATCGTCATTTTTTTAGTAACAACCTTGATACTATTGAGTCTTCAAAAAATATATACCCATCATTTATTAAAACGATAAACAATACTCCTAGTCGTCCAAATAATATACTTTCAGGATCTCCAGGTTGAAAAGAAACATCTTTATTCCATTCCAATTTTATTCTATTGATTATTTTTTCTTTTATTTCTTGAAATTTATCAGTTTTAAAATTTAACATATTCTCAAATATAAAAATTTCCAAAAGAAGGCCACTTAATCCATGACAGAGCCCTAGATTATCATATATTTCATTATTTTCAACATCTCTTAGAACATTAATATAATTGTTAAAATATTTATCATATTTATCTGATACGATTCCAATATTTTTAGCCAATAAGATAGCATGTATTAATCCTGTATAACCATGACACCACGATAAATTACTATTTATTATTTGATCTAACTTTGGGGTGTTAAATAAAAAATTTAATAATTTTCTTATAAGTTGCTTGGTTTTTGAAGTATAAACGCCATTTTTATAAGCAATTAATAATATAGAAATGACACCTGATATCCCATGGGCCGAACCTATTCTTCCTTTAGAATAATTTTTTTCATTTAAACCTAAAACATAATCAATTTTATCAAAAACAGATTCTAGATATGACTCTATTTTTTTCAATAATAATATTGCAGCATCACGATGCTCCCCTAGTGAATATCTTTCAAACATACTTATACAATATAATAAAATATTTGCATTCCCATAAATGACATCGAGATTTCCTTCAAAAGTCTCTTTTTTATTACTATATATATTTCTCATCACCTTCTTATCTATCTCTTTCTCTAACTTAGTAATTTCTTTTCCTTTATTTATTTCAGAAATCACTAGAGCAAGAGATGCATATCCAGTAAAACAGGAAGACTCATCTTCGAAATAATTAACATCTCCTAGAAATTGCATAAATTTTGTTTCAAAATTCTTTTTATTATACAATCTTAATTCACATAATAAGCTTAATAGGTAATAGTAACCAAGTTCACCGGTCATCAAGGATCCATAAGATATAAAACGCTTACATTCTTTGTTAGAAATTTCCTCTATTATTTCCTTTAAAAATTCTTCTCCGAAAAGCATAGGTCCATCGCCTCTTTAACATTGTGATTTATTTCTCATGTTCATTATATTATTTTATTTTAAAATGTCTAGAATAAAGTATCAAAATAAAATAGTATTTCGTAAAGCAACTACATTATTTTTAATTTCATAGTTATATTATCTCCACTATAAATTTATAATAAGATATCCGTTCCATTTTTACACTTTTTTTAAATTTATATAATTAGTATTATCTACACAACGGATGACAAATTTATGTACAAATCAGTTGTTATGAAGTAATTAATCCACAGAGATTTTTAAAAATCCCATCCTATAGCTTTTATTCATATTTACATATCTATACTTATCTCCATAGATTTTATATTTCTCTTTTCAATATATTTCTGTTTGTTATTCCAGCCGTGTCAACACAATCAGGCTCTTTAATACCACTATCTGAAAATTAACTTTTCAACATTCTTTATAGATAAAATTGCCCCCCTATACTAGTGGAGTAACTGCTTGGTGGACAAATACTGTTGCGAATTCTGTCGAATATAATGCTGATTTAGATGGGAACGGATGAGTATTAGATGTCAATTATTGGCTCACTTTCGCTTGCTACCCTAGATAAGGGGGAAGTTATATGAAAATACTGTTTTATTTACTATGGTTCGTATTATTTATGTTTGGAATATATTTAAGAAAGAAAAATATTGTTAAAGTACCTTTATGGGTGCAAATTTCTTCAGTTGTTTTGCTTTTTGTAGCTTTTTACGCTTATATATTTTTTATCCCATAAATAAACAAAATCACCCTGAAAATGGTGATTTTGTATTTTAAGGTTCTATAATTTTTAGGGTCGATGGGGATTTTCCATCAACCCTATTTTAGTGTATACAAAAAGGCCAACATCCATTATATTAAAAGCTCCTAAACCTAATACAAAAGGATGATGACCATATGAACAATATACTACATATCAAAGGGATTAAGCAACAATTAGTTGCTTAATCCCTTCCTAATATTCATCATCAACGCTATTTGACAAAGAGCCAGAATTTTATCTAAATTCGAGAACGCTATAATTAATTCTTATTCTGTTATTTAGCTTTAATTGGATCATTAGCTAACAATTCAATTTCTTCCCATCCAGTCTCTTGACCTTGAGCGATGTCAATATGTTTGATACGTTTGTTTACTGCTGTTAATGAGTAAGAGTTGAAACGTGGGATTTCGAATGGATTTTCGAACACGAATTTTTGCCATTGTTTGAATAATTCAACACGTTTAGCTGGGTCGAATGAAGCTTCTGAAGCAATTTCACTAATTAACTTAGTGTGTTCATCGTTTACATAGTGACCGAAGTTGAAACGAGCTTTTGGTCCGTATAATCCATCTGGGTCAGGGTTGTAACCGATTGTGAATCCACCTAACCACATATCGAAGTCATCAGCGTATTTCGTTAATTTTTCAGCATATGCGTTAAATTCTAACGCACGACCGTTTAATAACTCTACGCGTAGACCAACATTTTTCCACCATTCGATGTATTGTTGAACAACAGCTGCGTCTATTTGGCCTCCTTCAGGTGCTAATAATGTGATTGTTAATGGTTTACCGTCTTTATCTTCAACATAACCATCGCCATCAGTATCTTTGTATCCAGCATCTGCTAAGATTTTCTTAGATTCTTCTGGGTTGTATGTGAATCCTGGGACTTCTGACTTGTCTGCGTAGATTTCACCAAAGAATGGAGATAATAATGTGTTAGCAGAGATACGTAATCCTTGGTAAGTTTCGTTAGCTACTTGTTCATTATCTAATGCATAAGCAATTGCTTTACGTAAAGCTGGATCACTCATCTTCTTACCAGGTTCGAATACGTGTTCACCTTTTTCTTTGTCAAAGTGACCCATGTTGAAACCAACATAAGAAATACCGTTTGTGATGTTACCAATTAATGTGATATTTGATAAATCTTTATAAGTATCGTATTGATCTGCAGGCATTGAAGCTATGTCGTAGTTACCAGCTTTCATTTCTTGAGCGATTGTGTCTGGAGATACAACGTCAGCTTTCAAGCCTTCCACTTTAGGTTCGCCTTTGTAGTAGTAAGGGTTTTTCTTGAATGCTACAGATTCACCAGGAACTACTTTATCAACGACGAATGGTCCGTTACCAACAACATCTGTACGGCTTTTTTCTGATTTAACGGCATCTTCATAAGACATATCTTTGAAGACGTGTTTTGGTAACATTTGTCCTAAGATTGCGTTACCACCCATTTCTAAGGCTGGGTAAACTTCTTCTAAGTGAATTTTAACAGTTTGGTCATCCACTTTTTCAAGTCCAGAGATTTTATCCGCTTTACCTTCGTGGAAGTCTTTCATCCCAACGATGTTTTCAGCATTTTCGTCATAACGAACTCCGTCATAATCTTTACGTCCCACAAATTCATAAGTGAAAATGTAGTCGTCGATTGTTAAAGGTTGTCCGTCAGACCATTTGTAGTCTTTTGAACGTAATTTAAGTGTAACGATTTTATTTTCTCTATCTAGAGTGAACTCCATCATACCGCCATCTTTTTTAATGCGTTGGTTTGCATCGAATTCAAATAATGACGCGAATGCGAAGTCTACTAAAGTACCGTCACTTGAATCCACGTATAATAAAGGGTTAATTAATCCTTTAAATTTTGAAGAAGATACGACAGCGTATTTAATTGTTCCGCCTTCGATAGCAGTCCCTTTATTCGTTACAACTGAAGCGAATTTACCTTCTTCAGTTTTAGCATTTGATGAAGAATCACCACTTGCTTTGTTGTTGTTATTACATGCAGCTAAAGTTACTAATGAAGCAGCACCTAATAAACTAGCAATTGCTTTTTTGTTCATATGTTTCCCTCCAAATTGGATTGATATTAGAATAACTTAAATAATACTCCCATTCCTTCATTACTGCAACCTTTATTTCTATTTCTCACCATTTTTTTACCGAAAATTCATTTACTTTTAATCATAAAAACCGCGTCACTATCGCAATTCCAGCACATTATAACTCATTTGTCCACAAATAGCGGACAATTCTTTCTTCTTTTTTCTCAACATTCGCATCTTATCAACGTTTCTGGCAGAAGCACAAAAAAACCGGAAGTTTTCACTTCCGGTTTTCCAATTTCTTATTGATGACTTGCAATATAATTTACTGCGTCTCCAATTGTTGAAATGTTTTCTGCATCTTCGTCAGAAATTTGAACACCAAATTCGTCTTCTAATTCCATAACTAATTCCACAACATCTAGTGAATCTGCTCCTAAGTCTTGTTGGAATGTCATGCCTTCCGTTACTGTTTCTACGTCAACGCTAAAGCGGTTCGCAATTAGTTGAGCTACTTTATCAAAAACTTCTTGATTTGACATAACTCTCTCTCCCTTCTCATTAAGGTTCTATATTCGGTACTGCTCCATTTCGGGCAGATCCTCTTCTCCGCTACCATTTGCGGGCTATCCTCTAAGTGGATAGTACTGTTATTTTACAGAATTCTTGTGAAAATGTCTATACCTTCAATAAAAAGTACGATTTTCTTAGCGATTTCTTATTACTTAACGAAGGACAAAATGCCCAGGTTCCACCTCTTGTAGGCTTGCTTCTTCGCTAAACTCTTCCCCTTTATACACCAAACGTTTGCGATTCTTTTCTTCGCGCGGATCTGGAAGAGGAATGGCCGAAAGTAGACTCTTCGTATACGGATGTTGCGGGTTATTATACACGCAGTCTGCAGAGCCTAACTCCACAATACGACCACGATACATCACTGCGATACGGTCACTAATGTATTTCACCATAGATAAGTCATGGGCGATAAATAAATACGTTAGTCCGATTTCTTTTTGTAATCTCTTGAGTAAGTTCACGATTTGCGCTTGAATCGATACGTCTAGCGCTGAAATGGCTTCATCACAGACGATGAATTTTGGATTCACGGCTAAAGCACGCGCAATCCCAATCCGTTGACGTTGACCACCTGAGAATTCATGCGGATAACGGTTGGCATGTTCTTTATTCAATCCTACTGTTTCAAGCAGTTCATCCACCATCGCATCACGCTCTTCTGCCGTTTTTGCAAGGCCGTGAATATCAATGCCTTCTGCGATAATATCACGCACTTTCATACGACCATCGAGCGACGCATATGGATCTTGGAAAATCATTTGCGCTTCTTTACGAAACTCGAGTAATTCTTTCCCTTTTTTCAAGTTCGCGATGTCTTTTCCTTCGAAGAGAATTTCGCCATCGGTTGGTTTATATAAACGAAGTAAGGCACGTCCAGTCGTTGATTTCCCAGAACCAGATTCTCCAACGAGACCGAATGTCTCACCTTCAAAAATCTCAAAGGAAATATCATCGATGGCTTTCACCACATTTTTCTTCGAACCAAAATACTGTTTTAAGTGTTTTACTTCAACTAGTTTTTTTCTATTTTCTGTATTAGTCATGTGCCTGTCCTCCTTCTGTAAAGAAGAGGTTTCGTCTTCTTACGATTTCTTCAGGAACAGGTACTTTTGGAGCACGAGGGTCCAAGAGCCATGTTGCTGCAAAATGTGTTGGACTCACTTCAAACATCGGTGGTTCCTTCACACGGTCAATCTCAAGCGCCACATCACTACGAAGCGCAAAGGCATCTCCTACTGGTGGGTCGAGTAAGTCTGGTGGACTTCCAGGAATCGCATAGAGCGTATCTCCTGTATGCAACGTTGGCATTGAACGAAGCAATCCCCAAGTATATGGATGCTGCGGATTGTAAAATACTTCATCCGCTGTTCCTACTTCAACGACTTTTCCGGCATACATGACGGCTACACGGTCTGCGACATTGGCCACCACACCAAGGTCATGCGTGATAAAGATAATCGCCATTTGGAATTGTTGTTGAAGCTCTTTTAAAAGCTCTAAAATTTGTGCTTGAATTGTTACGTCAAGCGCTGTTGTCGGTTCATCGGCAATCAGCACATCTGGATTACATGCTAAGGCAATAGCGATGACAATCCGTTGACGTTGCCCACCAGAGAATTGGTGAGGATATTGTTTCATACGCTCTTTGGCATTTGGAATACCTACAAGCTCTAGTAATTCTTCAGCACGTTTATCGGCTTCTTCTTTTGAGGCTTTCTCGTGCTTTATAATCACTTCTGTAATTTGTTTTCCAATCTTCATCGTAGGGTCGAGTGACGTCATTGGGTCTTGGAAAATCATGGCGATTTTCTTTCCACGAATCGATTGCATATCGCGTTCGCTCTTTTCGAGGATGTTTTCACCTTTAAAAATGATAGCCCCCTCTTTAACGACCGCATTATTCGATAATAGTTTCATGACACTTTTGGCAGTCACACTTTTCCCTGAGCCGGACTCACCGACAAGAGCAAGTGTTTCGCCTTTTTCTAACTTCAGATTCACTCCACGAATCGCTTGTACTTCTCCCGCAAATGTTTCGAAGTGGATTCGTAAGTTTTCAATCGATAAAATAGTTTCGCTCATTCGAATCCTCCTAGTCTTTCATTTTCGGGTCAAAGGCATCTCGTAAACCATCTGCCAATAAGTTAAAGCTAATCATTAGAACACAGAGTACTCCTGAAGGGAACCACATCAAGTGAGGATATAAACGGAATGTTTTGTACCCCCCATTAATAAGGGCTCCAAGAGACGCATCCGGGCTCGGAATCCCGATTCCAAGGAAGCTTAAGAAGGCTTCAAAGAAAATCGCTGATGGGATGGAGAACATTGTCTGAATGATGATTAAACCGGCCATGTTTGGCAATAAGTGTTTAAAAGCAATCTTCCAGAAACTTTGTCCTAGCGCACGAGACGCTAAAATGTACTCTAAATTCTTTTGCTTCAAGGTTTGCGCACGAACGACACGCGCCATCGTTACCCAGCTTGTAAACCCAATCGCGATAATAATCGACACGAGACCTGGTTTTAATACGAGTAACATTAATACAAGGATGATTAAGTTTGGAATCGCTGAGATGATTTCTAAGAAACGTTGCATCACGGTATCCACACGTCCGCCGAACCATCCAGAAATAATTCCGTATGTCACACCAATCGTAATATCAAACAACGCTGCCACAAAGGCGATAATCAGCGATGTTTGCGTTCCGTAAAGCACACGTGAGAATAAGTCACGACCAAGGTTATCTGTTCCGAAGAAGAAGTTCACGCCTTCTGGGACCCCTTGTTGCGCATACACATCAACTCCGTTACGATAGCCATTGAAGAGGCCTGGAATACGCGCTGGTAAGTTGGCAAACTCGGTGTTTTGTTCTAATGGATCAAATGGAGCAATGACTGGCGCTAAAACTGCTAGTAACACAATCACTAAAATAATAAAGAGCGATACTAAGGCTCCTTTATTTTTCGTCAATCGTCTCCATGAATCTTGTAAGAAGTTGAGAGAAGGTGCAGCGATTTTTTCACGGTCAGCACTATGCGTTAAATCCACACGTTGGAATAACTCTTTTTCTGTTAATTCTGCCATTACGCTTCCCCTCCTTCATCAGTAATACGAATACGAGGATCAATCCATCCGTATAGCAAGTCTACAATTAAAATCACGAATACGAGCAATGCAGAGTAAAGCATGGTTACTCCCATAATCGTTGGGTAGTCATTTGTTAAAATCGATTTGACAAATTGTTCCCCAATCCCAGGAATCGCAAAGATGTTTTCGATTACCATCGACCCTGTCATAAGTCCAACGAGCATTGGTCCAAGGATAGTCACCAGTGGAATAATCGCATTTCTAAATCCATGCTTGAACGCGACTTCGAAACGGCTTAAGCCCTTCGCACGCGCCAATTCAATATAATCGGAATGCAATACTTCTACCATTTCTGTTCTGACAAAACGCGCCGAATCGGCAATTGGTGAAATCGCCAGCGCCATTGTTGGAAGAATCGAAGAGATAAATCCTTGATTCCATAGCGCAATTGGTAGAATTGGGAAAATCACTCCAAAGATTAATTGAAGCACAACGGCAAACACGAAACTTGGAACCGAACGTCCAATAATCGCAAAGAATGTTGCGAGTGTGTCCACCCATGTGTTTTGTTTCATGGCCGCAATCATACCGAGTAGTGAACCAACGATTGTCCCGAAGATTAAGGCTTGAAACCCTAATTGGAAACTTGGTCCTACACGCGAGAAAATCAAGTTTGCGACTGTTGAGTTATATTGGAACGATTCTCCAAAGTCTAAACGGAATAATCCAGTGATGTAAATCAAATATTGAACAAATACAGGCTTGTCGAGGCCATACTTAGCATTCATAATTTCTAGTTGTGCCTGCGTTAACTGTTCTTCATTGGCATATGGAGACCCAGGTAATAGTTTCATTAGAAAGAATGTAATCGTAGCAATCAGGAATAAGGTTAGAAACATGTAAAATACACGTTTCCCGATATATTTTAAATAGTTTTTCAACTCTGCACCTCCATCGATATCTTAATTCTGTTTCATCATACTATCTATAGAATTAAAGTTTCAACTAATTAGTTTCAGGCTAGCCATTGCGCATTGCCAAAAGTTCTGATACAGTGGAAAGAACGGCAGAAAAAGGAGGAAGCTGATGTCATTCGACTATAAAAAAATAGGACTCATCTCAGGAATCCTACTATTATTATGCGCATTGTATGTAACTTTAACTAGTGGCTTTAGTCTTCTCGCCCTCAGCAACGCCCTTTTTATGTGCGCACTTGTCTGTTTAATGCTGGGCCTTTTTGCCTATTTAAGTCGCACCGACTTCTTCACCCTTTTCCTGAAGAGCTTCACTCCTAATAAGGAGCACAAGAAGCACACTCTCTTTACCGTATCATCGACACTCCTCTTTTTAGAAGTAGCTGCGGTTCTGGGAATTCTATCCATTTTATCCGGAATCTTCCTATTATAATTATAAAATGAAAAGCCGTGTCCTCGTAAAAGGGCACGGCTTCTTTTGTATTATAGTTCTGCAGCTTTTTTCTCTGCTTTTTCTTTTTCGATTTCCTCACGTAATTCTGGAAGAATCTGCGTGAAATCCATACGAAGTTCTTGTCGCAATGATGGCTCCACTTTACGAACGAAGTGGAATGTCGATAAGCGTTCCATTACGCTTTCGGCTTCATCTTTAGCAACATATAAATAGATGTATTTTAAGCGTTTCGAAATATAGTGAATATTCCCAAACTTCTTCAACTGTTTAATTGGTTTCAATGTATACAACCAAACAACGAGTGCTTGTCTTTCTTGTTGCTCCATTGTTTCTCCCTTCTACATAGCTTTTAATTCGATAATTTTTTCTTCTTCCTCTTCTGGAAGACCTTCTCTTGTTGGTGGTGGCGTTTGTTCGCGACTTTCTTTATCACGTCGGATAGCCCATAATACTAGACCGATTCCGGCACTGGATGCAAAGAAGCTCGACCCACCGTAACTGATAAGCGGTAATGGCACCCCTGTTAAAGGCGCTACCCCAACAAGCGCTCCGATATTAATTCCTGATTGAATCAAGAATAAAATCGCCACACCGTAGCATAAGTATTTTCCAAAAAGATTACGACATTTATTTCCTTTGCGGATAATCGCGATGATTAAACCAAAAATCGCAAGAAGGAGAATAAAGATTGTAATATATCCTAACTCTTCTCCGACAATCGCTAAAATAAAATCGGTATGGGCTTCTGGTAGGAACCCAGTTTTTTGAACAGAATTCGATAATCCTGTTCCAATCCAGCTACCTCTTGATAAACCAAGATAACCTTGAATCGATTGATAACCAGCACCTGCTGGATCACTCCATGGATTATGGAAGGATGTAAAACGGCTTAATTGGTACGCTTTTAATCCGAATTTCTCAAAAATCGAAGCGTCTAAATAAGTGAGGCCATACATTCCTGCAAACCCCACACCCCAAAACGCTAGCGCGCGGTTTGAGACACCTGTCATAAGACCGAGTAGTACAGCAACACCCGCAATAATGATAGACGTTCCTAAGTCCGGTTGAAGCATGACCATTCCAATGAAGAAAATCGTAATTCCCGCTGGAATAAGATAAAATCTCCAATCGCGTTTGCTACGCTCATTTTTACTATAAAAATAAGCCGATGTCCAAATCACAAATAGTTTTACTAGTTCAGATGGTTGTAAACTGAAGAGTTTCAAGTTAATCCAACTCTTCGCCCCGTTTACACTCGGAGTAAATAATACAATCACTAGCAGGATAAAGATAACTCCTGCGACTCCCATCATGACTTTTTCTTCCTTCAACAACTTCTCAGGAAGAACGGAAATCCCAAGTGCCATCACAATTCCGATGATGATAAAGACAAGTTGTTTCACCATAAACGCTTCTGAGTTCCCTTGATTGGCAAGAGCGTAATAACTACTTGCACTATAAATCATGACGAGTCCGAAAATCGAAAGTACCGAATACAACCCCATAATGAGTGGATCCACATTGAGAAGGTGCTTCATTTTTTCATGAAAGTTTAACACGTCAAGCCTCCTCTAATTTTGGCGCGACTCTTCGTACACTTGCGTATACATGTCGTTTAATGCGTATTCTAAATCAGCCATAATTTTGTGGCCTTCGTTCGCGTGAATTAATCCAAGTGACACTGCGAAATCCACTTGTTTCGATAAACCAAATAATTGTGTATCGATAATTTCTTCGAATGCTGGGCATTTTGCCAAGCAAAGATGTGTTTTTTGTTTTGAAATGAGTTGATAAATTTGGTTGGCATTTTCTGTCAACTGAACTAAAGCAGGATTTTGAGTCATCTCACACTCCCCTTTCTATATTCCATGCTCAAAGCATATACTCTTTTAGTATACTTGCATCCACAAAAAAATACCACTAATGCAAGTGGAATTTACTGAAAATTTAGAGTTCGCTGTGGTGCTCTTTATAAAAGAAATGATTCCGCCTTTCCTAACGGATGTCTTCATAATCACTGTAACGTTGCACCGGTTCGAGCCAATAGGTCTCTCACCTTCGAAGCTTCAAAAGCGGAGTACGGGACAAGTCCCTACTCCGCTTAATTCACTTTCGATGCGTATCACGTTACTGTAATTATAGAATCCGTTAGTCTTTGCGGAATCATCTTTATGCAGCCAATATTTTTTCTGTTTTCCACTTTGTTAGTAGTTTTTTTCTGTGCAAGTAACTAAAAGAGAATGCTATCTTTCCATCTAGCTAAAGCTGTGCACTCACTAAATCCTCTTTATGGTTGTACAGAAAATCTTTTACGGATCTCTTACTAGGAACTGCTATACACGCTTTCCTTTCCACAAAGGCATTTCTATGACGGCACAAAAAAAGCTATTACGGAGTTCTGCACGGAATCTATAGTAGCAACAACAGCCACCGATACAGCTATTGTCGCTACTATAAAGAGTTCCGTCAGAACGCAGTAATAGCAGCGTAATTATTTATTTTCTGGTCCAATCATAGAGAGTCCGACACGACCTTTTTTAAGGTCAAGCTCCGTCACCCAAACCGTTACGATATCCCCAACCGCAACGACATCACTTGGATGTTTTACGAAGCCTTTTTTCAATTTCGAAATATGCACAAGGCCATCTTGTTTCACACCGATATCAACGAACGCGCCGAAGTCCACAACGTTACGAACGGTTCCTTCTAGTTCCATTCCCACTTGTAAGTCTTCCATCTTCAAGACATCGCTACGTAAGATTGGTCCTGCGACTTCTTCACGCGGATCACGTCCTGGTTTCAATAATCCATCCAGCACTAATTCCAGTGTTTCTTGTCCGATGCCAAATTCTTCTTTCAACTCTTTCGTATTTAGTCCTTTAAGGGCTTCTTCCAACTCTGGTGAACCAAGCGCTAATTTTTCGGCATTGGCTTTTTTCAAAATGGCTTTAGCAACATCATAAGACTCTGGGTGAATGTCAGTGCCGTCAAATGGATTCGTTCCATCGATGATTCGTAAGAACCCAACGGCTTGCTCGTAAGCTTTTGGCCCTAAGCGAGGTACTTTCTTCAATTGCGTACGGTTTGTGAACTTACCGTTTTCGTCACGGAAAGCGACCACGTTGGCTGCTGTTGTTTTCGTTAATCCGGCAATGTGCTCCAAGAGAGCGGCACTCGCAGTATTCACGTTTACCCCAACCTTGTTCACGGCTGTTTCAACAACAAAGTCTAACTGCTCATCTAATTGTTTTTCTGGAACGTCATGTTGGTATTGTCCAACTCCAACGGCTTTTGGATCAATTTTAACCAATTCTGCTAATGGGTCTTGCAAGCGACGAGCGATGCTAACTGCTGAACGCTCTTCGACTTGGTAATCTGGAAATTCTTGGCGTGCGATATCGCTGGCAGAATACACAGAGGCTCCTGCTTCGCTGACGATGGTATACACAACTTTGCGTGGGATTTGTCGTAATTGTTCCGCCACGAATTGTTCAGACTCACGGCTAGCCGTTCCGTTCCCAATCGCTACAAGTGTTACACCATACTGCTCCACGATGCGACGGAATTGTCCGCCTGCTTGAGCGCGTTTGGCTTCTGAAGCTCCTACGTGAGGGTAAATCACAGACTTCCCAAGCACTTTTCCTGTTTCATCGATTACCGCTAATTTACATCCTGTACGGTATGCTGGGTCGAGCCCTAAGATGACTTGGCCTTTCATTGGCGCTTGTAATAATAAGTTCTTCAAGTTTTCCCCGAAAATCGCAATCGCTTGTGTTTGTGCCTTTTCACTTAATTCATTACGGATTTCGCGTTCAATCGCTGGTCCGATGAATCGTTTGTAGCTTTCTTCAATCGCGCCTTCGACAATCGGTGCAGATGGTGACGACGGATTTTTGATTTTCTCTTCTTTAATCTTTGTAAGAGGGTTCGTCACGTCGACTTCAATCGTCACACGCAATACGTCTTCTTTTTCTGCACGGTTTAAGGCAAGAACACGGTGAGGAACGATGGATTTCACTGGCTCCTCGTAGTCATAGTACATTTCGTAGACTCTCTTCTCGTCGAGCTCTTCTTTCTTCACGACAGACTTCACGATACCATTCTTTTGCGTAAATTGACGCAATTGTTTACGGTATTTTGCTTCATCGGAAATCCATTCAGCGATAATTTCTACAGCACCGTTAATGGCATCTTCGACCGTTAGAATTGCTTTTTCTTCATTGATAAACGTTGCTGCTTTTTCTTCTACAGAATCTTTCGTCGTCATGAGTAACCATAATGCAAACGGCTCTAGTCCTGCCTCTTTAGCAATCGTTGCCTTCGTGCGACGTTTTTGTTTATACGGACGATAAATATCTTCTAATGCCGTTAAGGTGGTCGCCTTGCTTAATGCAGCCGTAATCTCTGGTGTAAGTTTGCCTTGTTCGTCAATAAGACGGCTAATTTCTTCTTTTCGTTTTTCGAAGTTTTCCAAATAACGTTGGCGCTCTTCGATTTCACGAATTTGCACCTCATCTAACGAACCGGTTTGGTCTTTACGATAACGCGCAATAAACGGTACTGTATTGCCATCTTGCAAGAGGCCTAATACCGTATCGATTTGTTTTGGTTTATATTGAGTGAGTTCTGCCTTCACAAGCGCTATGGAACGCTCGTAAGCAGTGATTTCAGTTGTTTGTTCTACCATAGTCAACTCCCTTTCTGTCTCCTCTATCCTATCATGAAATAAAAGGAAAAGCACCTAAGCAAAAATACCTAGGTGCTCTATTACGACTAAAGTTCAATAAAATTGTTCAATATCAGCTGATGTTCACTCTTATAGAAGAGCTAAGATAATGAAGTTAAGGATGAATAATCCTGTAGCGACCCATAAAATTGGGTGAATGTCTTTTGCTTTACCAGTAATCACTTTGACTAAGCAGTAGAAGATGAATCCTGCTGCGATTCCGTAAGAGATACTGTAGCAAAGTGCCATAAAGATGCCGGCAAAGAACGCTGGAATGGCTTCGTCCAATTCGTCCCATTTCACATCTGCGAATGAAGAAAGCATCATCACCCCAACGATAATTAACGCTGGTGCTGTCGCTTCTGCAGGAACGATGCCCACGAATGGTGCTAATAAGGTTGATAATAGGAAGAGACCTGCTGTAACGACTGCTGTTAAACCAGTACGTCCACCTGCACCGATTCCGGCTGCACTTTCAACATAGGTTGTAGTGTTTGAAGTCCCGAAAATCGCCCCGATAGAAGTCCCAATCGCATCTGCGAATAAGGCTTTGTCCATCTTAGAAGAGAACCCAGATCCATTTTCAAGTTGACGTTCGTCTTCTTCAGAGAAGATTCCTGTTTTACGACCTGTCCCGATGAAGGTTCCAAGTGTATCAAATGTATCCGATAAGCTGAATGCAAAAATCGTCATTAATACTAAAGGTAAGCGTGCTGGGTCAGAGAAGAGTTTTACGATTCCTTCCGAACCAAAAGCGGCCAAGAATGTTGTGCCTAAGTCGTTGAACGCTGCTCCAAGAGAGTTACTTTCGAAACTTACTTTTGATAAATCGACAACCCCCATTGGAATCGCTAAAAGTGTTGTTAAAACAATCCCAAGCAAGATAGCTCCACGAACTTTTTTCAATAATAAGACTACAGTAATGACTAAACCAATCACTGCAAGAAGGGCTCCTGGAGATGTGAAGTTTACAAGAGATGGAACGATTCCACCATTTGAATTCACGCTGAACACGCCGCCTTTATACGCTTCTGTAGCGACATTATACGCAGCACCATTGACTTGAGTGATCGTTTTTGAATCAGAAAGGAATTCTAATAGGTTAGCATTTTTTAAACCGATATAAGCGATGAAAATCCCAATCCCGCCCCCGATGGCATGTTGCATACTGACCGGAATGGCTTTAATAATCATCTTACGAACTTTTGTTACAGTAATAAAAATATTGAATAAACCACAAATAAATACCATTGCTAACGCTTCTTGCCAAGTGAATCCAAGGCCGAAAACGACTGTAAATGTAAAGAACGCGTTTAACCCCATCCCTGGAGCTAATGCGTAAGGAACGTTTGCGAAAAGACCCATCACTAATGTGCTGACAACTGTTGCGATAATCGTTGATAAGAATACTGCTTGGAATGGCATCCCTGTTTTACTAAGAATGTTCGGATTGACAAAAATGATGTAGGACATCGCGAAGAATGTCGTTAATCCAGCCAAAAACTCTGTTGAAACGTTCGTGCCGTTCTCTTTCAGTTTAAAAAACTTATCCATTGAAATGATAACTCCTTTTTATTGGTTTATTTGACGACTTAAGTATACTAGAACTATTTTCGTTTTACAATATCGAACACGTACATTTTAACTTATAAAATTTATTTTTGTTCGTTTTATTTAACTTTATTTTGTTTAAAGATTGTCAAACAAGTGATTTTGTTTCTAAACGCGAATATTAGCAACAAAAAAAGAAGTGGTATTCGCCACTCCTTTTTCTTTTAGTTATTCTTCTATTAATTTAATTCCTTTACGCTCTTTTTCCACCGGTGTCATAAAGTCATGATAATCCCCAGGTTCATCCTCTTCTAGCCCTGCTTCTGAGAGGCCTACATAATAAGAACCTTTAACTTCTCCTACGTTTGAACCAAAGAACCCTTCTCTCAAGTTTTTTTGAACCCTTACATTCATATACTCCATCGACTCTTCAGCAAGTTCTTGTACCTCAAATCTTACAATCAACTGCGTTTGGTCTTTTCTATACTCGTCTTCGTCGTATTTCCCAAAGGAGTAGCTGACTGGCGAAGGCTTTGGGCTTTCGTATTCTGCGAAATCTACAGCATTGAATTGTTCTCGTAACTCTTTAATTTTTTCATCTATCTTTTCCAATTTTTCTCGGACTTCCTTAGAATTTCCCTCCTGCCATACTTTAATACTTTCCTTTCTCAGTGCCTCTAATTGGACTTCCAATTTTTCTCGAAGTTTTTGTTTATGGCGATAGAAATTGCGTTCAAATTGTTTTTGGGCTAGTTCTAAAATTTGTTTTTCATTTTTCCCGCTTAAATCCCCGAGGTCCAAATCCAATCCTGTATAGGCAAGCACGTTTCCTTTTCCATCAAAATGATAGACCGCCGTCACCGTGTTATGTGGATCTAACTCTGTTTTCTCTCCGTGATGCACATCCATCCAAATCCTATCTGACTGCAACGCATATGGTAGAGGGATTTTTTCCTTTTTTCCGCATGCTGCAAGCATAACAGCTACTACCGACAACAACGCTAGTTTTATCCATGTCTTCATCATTCTTCCTCCAACGTTCGAACTTTCACTTTCATTATACTACACGCAATCAGAATCTGCTCCTATTCCAAACAAAAACGCCAGAGCACCATTGTACTCTGACGTCTAAAGGGATTATTTATCTGAATTCCACACTGGGAAGTATTGTCCTGGTGCGACTTCATCCATTTTTTTCGCTACATCGTCTGTTTGATATAATTCAACGATTTTTTTGTATGTTGGGTTGTCAGCATCTGCTGCTTTAACAACGATGATGTTGTAACGATCTTTAGGAATTGTATCTAAGTGGTTTGCATCTGAGAAGATGTTGTCTTCGATTTTCAAACCAGCATCTTGTGCCATAGAACCATTAATTGAAGCTGCATCAACGTCTTGTAATAAACGTGGTGCTTGTGCTGATTCTGCTTCGATGATTTCTAAGTTACGAGGGTTGCTTGTGATGTCGGCTAATGAAGCTTTTGTTCCAACGCCGTCTTTTAATGTGATTAAGCCTTCTGTTTGTAGTGCGACTAATGCACGACCTTGGATAGCTACTTCTTTAGGAACTAATACTTTTGCTTTATCTGGTAAATCTTTTAATGATTTATATTTCGTTGAGAAATAATATAATGGTGTGATAAATGTTGTACCGATTTCTTTTAAATCAGTTCCTTTATCTTTGTTCCATTGTGCTAAATACGCACGGTGTTGGAACGCGTTCATTTGAACAGAACCTTCTTCAAGAGCTGTATTTGGTAATACGTAGTCGTTCATTTCTACAACTTCGATATTGATGTTCTCTTTTTTCGCTTTTTCAGCTACGTAATCCCAGATTTCGTGTGCTGCGCTACCTACTACGGCAACTTTAACTGTTTGTGCTGGAGCTTCAGTTGCTTTTGAAGCCTCGCTAGATTGTTGTGAACTTTGGTTTCCGCATGCTGCTAAAGTAATTGCTGCAACGGCTGTTAAAAATAAGTGTTTAATTTTCATTTTGTTTTTCCTCCATTTTCTTACGTTTGTTGTGTTGGTTGTGAATTACTTTGAAACATTCCTCCTTAAACTGTCGAACACAATAAAAAAATCCTTTGCCCAAATAGGACAAAGGACGATCATTTCAAAAATACCGTGTTACCACCTTTATTCGTTTATCCATCACTAGATAAACCTCACCCGATTCCACATCTCTGCGTTGAAATCGTACCGCTATAACGGGCGCCCCGTACTTCCCTTACAATTGTTCAGAAAGTCCGCTCAATGGCCATCTTCCCCATTTCGTCACTACTTAGTTCCACCAACCCTAAGCTCTCTACTCAGTGCCTCGATGAGTACTCTCCATCTCGATGCGTTATGGATTCCATTATACGCTCATTCTTTTCGATGTCAACAAAACTCTTTCATTTATAGACATTTGTTTTTGAAACAGAAACAAAACCATCAAACTGACTCTAGCATAAAGAAAACCTCCACACGAAAGTTCGCGTAGAGGTTAAAACAGTCTTATTTAGCAACAGTTGTTGTTGTTTCAGAATCTGCTGCTTGTAAGAAATTCTTCAAAGCATTTTGTAAGCTTTCGTCTGTGATTTTCACGTCAGCAGCTTTCACTAAATCAACCATTGTTTGGTGTAAGTATGCAGAATCTTTCAATTTCGCATCTAACATTTCTTTTTCCATTTGTTCTTTCATTTCATCAAATGGTTTCTTCTCTTCTTTCGATACTAACTTAATGATGTGGTATCCGAATTGAGTTTGAACTGGCGTTTCAGTGATATCTCCAACATTCTTCAAGTCGTAAGCTGCTGTTGAGAATTCAGTTACCATGTCTGAACGTTTAAATGGTCCAATTTGTCCGCCTTTTGCAGCTGTACCAGTGTCTGCAGAGTTTGCTTTTGCTAATTCCGCAAAGTCAGCACCATCTTTTAATTGTTTGATTAATTCTTCAGCTTTTGCTTTAGCAGTTGCTTTTTCCTCATCAGATGCATCAGATTTAGCTGCAATTAAGATATGTTGAACTGTAATTTGTGGTTCCCACGCATCATAGTACGCTTTGATATCTTCTTCTGAGAAGTTCGCAGCTTTCTTCACTGCTTCTGTCATTAATTTATTTAAGTAAAGTGTTTGACGGTATGCGTCTACAGAAGTAATTCCGCTTTGTTGTAAAGCCGCTAATAACCCAGGTTCACCGCCGTATTGAGCTACTAATTTAGCCACTTCTTCATCTGCAGCTGTTTTAAGAGATTTTGCATCTTCAATAGATCCTTCTAGTACTTTTGTTAATACTAAACGTTGTAGTGTTTGTTCTCCAACTGTGTCTTTCATTGCTGTCACAAATTCATCTTTTGTAACGTTACCGTATTTAGTAGTCGCAACGTTTTCAGATGATCCATTTGAGCATGCCGCTAATGCGAAAGTTGATGCAAGCGCTAATGCTCCTACGAATTTTTTCTTCATAAAATTCCCTCTCCAATCGGTTTTCTTTTTAATCGATGTTATTAATATACCACAGTTTTAAGCTGTTTCCTAATTTTCCACCCATCTCTTACTTTTTCTTAACTTTCTAAAAAGCAAAAGAGCCAGGACCTATTTCCTGACTCTTCGGTAAGTTAAGTTTAGTTCAAAAAATATTGTGATTATTGTAATACACGAATTGTGATTGTACGACGTCCGAAGTTGTAAACATCATTCAAGTTTACTAAGTGAACATCAATTCTATTTCCGTAAATGGCGCCACCTGTATCTGCAGCACGGAAAATACCATATCCTGGAATTTCAACATATGATCCTAATGGAATCACACTTGGGTCAACCGCAATCACGTTTGGTTCACTAACAAGGTTTGTTCCATCAGCAGTATAGTTTGATAAACCAGCTTCGTTATATGAGTAAGCTGTTGCTTCTACTGTTAAGTAGTAACCACCTTGGCTTGAAGAAGCCGCAGCAGCTTGTGTTGTTTGAGTTGCTTCTGTTGCTTGAGCAGCTTGCGTTGTTTCAGTTGCTGGAGTCGCTTGAGCAGCTTGCGTTGTTTCAGTTTCTTGGGCTGCTTGTGTTGTCGCTTCAGTCGTTTCAACTTCTTTTACTTCATTGTTGTTTTGAACACGGTATGAGTGTTGTTCTGTTCCGTTATCCACTGTCACTTCTTTTTGGTCAGCTGAGAAACGTAACACTGTCCCTGGGTAAATAAGGTTTGCATCTTGAATTTCGTTCACTTTAACTAATGTATCTAATGATGCACCAGTTGCTTCAGAAATCACTGATAACGTATCTCCCCATTTGATTGTGTACTCTTGTACACCTTTATCGTCTGTTTTTACATCTTGTTTTACTTGTTCTACAGTACGTGCTGTCCATTCTACTTCGTTGGCACTTGCTGTTGTTGCTGAAAATCCTGCAAAACTAAATAAAGCAAGTGATGCTGTCACCATCATGAATTGTTTCTTGATTGGTTTCATATTTTCCTTTCCGATTCCGACTTTTTCTAAAGTCAAAAACCTCGTTCGCTTGGATTTTTTGGTTGCGAACTTAATTGATGCTAATTATTTTAGCACAGGAAAAACTCAAAATGTTGATTTTATGCGGTTTGTTAAGGTCACTTAATTTTTTTGACTTTTTCTGATGTTATTATTACAAACGCATGACAAGAACATATGTTTCTGTAATAGTCGAAACCGTTCTGTAACACGTTCGTAGAATTTTCTTACAATCTCAGTCATACTTTCTTCATTTATTACACTGTTTTTCGTTCTTTTTTGAGGCAAAAACCTATCAAATCGCACTTTTTCATGCACTCGACACATCAAAAAAGACCTCCCTATTCATCCATAGGAAGGTCACTAAACATTCGTTAAGCCGTTTGATTTAATTCACTCATTTGAATCGTTTGATTGATATTTTCTTTTAACGCTTCGGGAAGATGGTGCGTTACCCATAAAACGGTCACGCTCTTATCTTCTAAGATTGGCTTCAATACCTCAATGGTTGTCTTTTCATCTAAGTTGGAGCTGACTTCATCGAGCAAGAAGACTTTTGGTTGTTTCATCAATCCACGTGCAAAGGCAATGCGTTGCAACTGACCGCCGGATAGATTTGAATCGCCATCGCCTAAGACTGTATCTAATCCCATCGGCAAGTTTCTTACGATAGAAGCAAGTCCCACTTTTTCAAGAGATGCCCAAACCTCTTCATCTGTATACGCTTCAGTGAGCGTTACATTTTCGCGAATGGTTGTCGTGAAGATATGTGGTTTTTGAGCGATATAGACCATTTGACGATATAACTCATTATAGGATTGTTTCTTCACATCGACTCCAGCAAGCTTCACTTCGCCTAAATACTCCGTTAATTTAGCAGCGATAATATTTAACAGCGTTGATTTCCCTGTTCCACTTTCGCCAGTAATCGCGTATTTTTGTCCTTCATTAAATCCAAGAGACACATGATTTAAAATCACCTTTTCTCCGTAGTTAAATGAAACATCACTCACTTCAATAAGAGTGCGCGGTGCCTCTTCTGGTACTTCCTCTACAAGGGCTGCTGGTTCTAATTGCTCATATTTGTTAAATAATGAGTCAGCACTCTTAATCGAACCAATCTTTTGACTAATATTTCCGAGCACGTTGAAGATGGTGCTACTTAGTGCCATTGCTGCTAGAATACTCCCGATACTCACTTCGCCAATATAAGCCAAGTATCCCGTTAAGATGAATACTGAAATTTGGCTAAAGACATTCCCAATACCACCACTAACGGCAACTTTGGCCATCGACTTACTAAAATCGCGGTGCGTATCTCCTACTTCAACCGATTTTTCATGAATTTTTGCTTTTAAATACGCTAGCTTCCGAAAGACAAATAGGGTATCATATCCACTCAATAAATCCGAAATGGATTTTGCAAATTTTTCATTGGCTTCTGACACTTTGATGGTTTTTTCTGTCAGTTCTGCTGAGAATAAAGCCGGTAACACGGCCATGATGACAATACAGATAGCTGCTAGTAAAACGATAGACCAATGATACATAAACAACGCTACCGCAGAAATGACCGCAGAAATAATTCCTCCGATGACTTCAAAGGTTGGATTCATCGCATTCCCTTTAATCTGTTCCAAGTCACTTGTAAACCACGAGATGTACGTTTGACTATTCTTTTCATAGAAGCGACCATAAGACGTCGCTTCGATAGAATGACTAATACGGTCCCTTAACCATGTCGCTACCTTTTGATTAAAGTAGGCTTGATAGCGAATCAACATATATGTAAACAATAGATAAAATGCAAAAATAACAACTAAACAAATAGCCTTATAAAAGAAATTATGAATATCCATGTTCACTAAAGTATCTAAAGTCTGCGCATTCACGATACTGGATACAAGCTCCGCCCCTGCAATGAGGGTGAGCAACGTAATCATGATGAACACTTCTTTTTTAAATTTCTGAAAAACAACCTTCATATATACTCGCTCCACTTCAAAATCTGACTATGCTCATAGTGTACCATTGTCTTAATCCAATGTATATAGGACTTTTGGCGGAAAACAAAAGAACTTTCCTTTTTTGCATAAAAAACCACACCCATTCAGGTGCGGTTCATTTATTTCATTATGCTTTTGTTTTTTCAGCGCGGTCACGTTTCATTTGGCTTGAACGTAATTGTCCGCAGGCTGCTTCGATATCATGTCCGAATTCTTTACGAACGACACAGTTGATGTGGTTTTTCTTCAACACATCGTAGAAGGCTACTACGCGTTCTTTTCCACTACGTTCATATTGGTCATGTTCACGAACTTTGTTATACGGAATTAAGTTGACATATGAAAGACGTTTTTTATCCGCTAGAAGGTCAGCCAATTGTTGCGCTTGTTCCACCGAATCATTCACGTGATCGAGCATGATGTACTCGAAGGTTACACGACGATTGGTTTTAGCAATGTATTCATTAATGGCATCCATCACGACTTCGATTGGATATTTACGGTTGATACGCATGATACGAGAACGTGTATCGTTATCTGGCGCATGAAGTGATAATGCAAGGTTGACTTGTAATCCTTCGTCTGCGAACTCACGAATCTTCGGAGCCAAACCACTTGTAGATACAGTGATATGACGAGCCCCGATTCCAAGCCCTTTATCAGAGTTGACCACTTTCAAGAACTTAATCACGTTATCATAGTTATCAAATGGTTCTCCAATCCCCATGACTACGATATGGCTGACACGGTCCCCAGGAGACACTTCGTCTAATGTGCGTTGTACGTGCATGACTTGCGCCACGATTTCCCCAGCAACGAGGTCACGTTGTTTTGCGATAATCCCGCTGGCACAGAAAGTACATCCGATATTACATCCTACTTGTGTCGTCACACAGATGGATAAGCCGTATTCTTGTGGCATTAATACCGTTTCGATTAAGAGGCCATCTGCTAATTCAAAGAGGAATTTACGTGTTCCGTCTGTTGATTGTTGTTTGATACGTTCGTTTAACACTGGGAATGTGAACTCTTCTTGTAATTGTTCAATCAGTGCTTTCGGTAAGTTTGTCATTTCTTCAAAACTAGTTACACGTTTGCGATAAAGCCAGTCCCATAATTGACCTGCTCTGAATTTCTTTTCGCCTTTTGCTTCAAACCAAGCTGTTAGCTCTTCTAGTGGCATGCCGTAAATAATTGGTTTTCCTTCATATTGACGAACCACTCGTCCAATTTTTCTAACCATATCTATTCCTCTTTCCTATACTTGAAATGCTCTAATGATTGTTTCTCTGTTTGCATGAGCGCTTAATAACACCGATAATTTCACACGAGCCTTTTGTCCGCTAAGCCCTGTTGTGAAAATCACTCCTGCTTCATGAAGCTGTTTGCCTCCGCCAAGATAATTATAGACGTCATACGTTACACCGTTAAATGCGCGGGATACCAGAACGACTGGAATCCCTTTATCTAAGCAACGTTGCAATCCAGGAAGTGCCATTGGAGGAAGATTTCCTGCCCCAAGAGCTTCGATGACTACTCCATTGGCATCTGAATCGGCAATGGCATCAAATAACATGGAATCCATTCCAGCATATGCTTTTAATAAGTATACCTTATCCAAGAGTTCTTTAATTGGATAATATTCATGATGTAAGAATTTTTGGAAGTAAATGACTTCACTCTTTGATACTAATCCAAGCGGTCCAAAGGTTGGTGTTTGGAAAGTCGCAACGTTTGTAGTATGTGTCTTTGTCACATATGTTGCCGCATGAACTTCATCATTCATCACGACAAGAACGCCTTTATCCACACTCTCTGGACTCGTTACCGTAATAATGGCACTGCGTAAGTTCGCTAACCCGTCCGCTCCGATTTCATTGCTGGAACGCATCGCTCCCGTTAAAACGATTGGGAATGTTCCATCTGTTGTTAACTCTAAAAAATACGCCGTCTCTTCTAATGTATCGGTTCCGTGAGTCACCACCGCTCCGTCAAAGCCTTCCTGTTGCGCTTGAACGATTCGCTTTTGAACTTCCCACATTTTTTCCTCTGTCATATGTGGAGACGGAAGATTAAATAGATCCTCTACGACGACACTTGCGATTGGGGCAAAAATGGTGTCGGAGTTGGTTAATGGGTTTGTGCTTGTTGGGGTTACGTTACCGGTTGAGCGGTCTTCACTCATGGCAATCGTACCACCGGTGTTTATGACGATAATTTTCTTCATGGCGCTACTACTTTCTTTCATTTTCTCTTTACATAGGATACCACAAAACAGCAAAAAGTGCCGAAGTATTTGTAAGTAAATACGCACAAAAAAGATGATACCTTCGAATCCTTGCGGATTATTTTTATAATCGCTGTTACAGGGCACCGGTGCAAGCCTCGGTCTTGCACCTTCGAAGCTTCAAACGCGAAGTACGGAACAAGTCCCTACTTCGCCTAAGCACAGTGGTTGAATGGGATGAGCTTCGCTATGTCTAGCTTGCTCATCCCTATTCAACTTTGTGGGGGAAAGAAAACGAAATCCCCTAAATACATTAATGTATTTAAGAGATTTCTGTCTTTCTCCCTCTTCTCCGATGCGATTTCCTGTTACTGCGATTATAAAATCAGCAACTTTCTTCGGTATCACTTTTTGTGCATTTTATTCAAATCCCTTATAAAAAAATGAAAAAAAGTGTTGTGCCACTCAGTTTGAAGGAATCTTGCTGGGTGATATAAAGTGCATCCCATAGGAGTTTCTGAGGTTTTTTGGCAACTTAAAGTTGGGTGTGACTGAAAAAAATTTTTTTGATTTTTTCTCGGATTTTTACTACTATCTTCCGAAATTGTGCAATGCTTCTAAAACTAGGTTGTTGAACAAACCGCTAAAAACCGCATCATTTCAACGTTTATATTTTACTTTTAATTTTAAAATTTGAAATGTAACATATATGCTACATTTTTATTTTTTGCATCTTCAACAAAAAAAACCGCAGCCTTACACGGGCTACGGTTTGCGTCTTATTTAATTGTGTATTGACGTTGGTGGTCAACAACGGCTGTTAATGTAATCGGGCTGTTGTCTTCGCGTGTGAAAGTTTGTTCACCGCTTGCGTCCACCACTTCTGTGAAGATTTCTTCGTATTCTTCTACTGTCAACATTTTGCGATTTTCTAGTAACGCTTTATGTTCTGCGATATGCAATTGGTTTTCGAAGCCTTCGACTAATTCTCCGGCGAAGAATTCCCCAACGGCTCCTGATCCATAGCTGAAGAATCCGATGCGGTCTCCGGCTACTAAAACAGAACTGTTATCTAATAATGAGATGAAGCTTAAGAATAATGAACCTGTGTAGATGTTTCCAACTTGGCGGTTATACACGGCTGCTTCTTGGTAACGCGCCGTAAAGCGTTCTTGTTCCTCTTCGCTCATTTCTTCTAAGAATGGCTTGAAGGCTTTCATCCCCATTTTTGTATATGGTAAATGGAAGCAAATCGCGTCAAAGTCTGAGAATTGCGCATTTGTTTTTGCTTGATAGTCGTTCCATACTTCTGCAAAGAAACGGATGTATTGCTCGTTTGAGAATTTTCCATCTACCATTGGATACGCTGCATAGTTTGGTCTCCAGAAGTCCATCACGTCATCTGTGAATAAGCTTGTTTCGTTATCTAAAACGAGTAAACGTGGGTCACTAGAAACAACCATTGCGACTGCTCCGGCACCTTGTGTTGGCTCCCCGCCAGAGTTTAATCCGTATTTAGCAATGTCGCTTGCGATAACTAGTACTCTTGAAGTTGGATTTAAGGCAATATGCCCTTTAGCTAATTGTAAGGCAGCTGTTGCCCCGTAGCAGGCATGTTTTAATTCTACACTACGAACACGGTTTGATAATCCAAGCATGCGTTGCATATAAACCGCAGCTGATTTCGATTGATCGATTCCTGTTTCTGTCCCAAATAAAATCATATCAATATCTTCACGGTCTTTATCATCAATGATTGATAACGCAGCATTTGCGGCTAAAGTCACGATATCTTGCGTCACTGGTGCTACTGCCATTGTAGACTGGCCAATTCCAATCGTGTACTTAGCTGGCTCTACTCCACGCGCGGCTGCTAATGCTTCCATATCTAATGCAGTCGGTGGTACGAAGAAGCCAATCTTATCTATCCCTATATTCATTGTTTTATTGTTCTCCTTTACGAATAAAGCTCTCCAAACACAAATAGAGCTTCCTGTTCTTTCTTAGCACACACTATAGTAGCAAAAATTCGCCGTTAGGACAATTGAATTCACCAAATGTTAGGGAATTTAAACAATTCTTTACTAATTATTTGTACTAAATTGATAGGTTTCTTATGCAAAATCTTATAAAATAGAAACGAAATAGGAAATATAGACTGGAAAGGAATGAAAATATGAACGGAAATGATATCGTCATCGTGAGTGCCACACGTACTGCGATTGGTAAATTTGGCGGGCAATTTGCTACCACTTCTGCTATCGAATTAGGAACAACGGTCGCAAAAGCTGCCATCCAAAAAGCGAATCTTTCACCTGAACAAATTGATACAGTCATCTTTGGAAATGTCTTACAAGCAGGCCTTGGACAAAATCCAGCTCGTCAAGTCGGACTTGGAGCTGGACTGAATCATGCAAGTACTGCCGTAACAATTAATGAAGTCTGTGGCTCTGGACTAAAAGCCATTATTTCAGCCGCACAAGTCCTTCGACTAGGAGACGCCAAAATCGTTTTAGCCGGCGGTATGGAAAATATGAGCCTTGCACCGCATTTATTACAACAACGCTTTGCTCCAAAAAATGGCCCTGTGACATTAGTCGACTCTTTATTTAATGATGGATTAACGGACGCCTACTCACAAGACGCGATGGGAATTACCGCTGAAAATATCGTTGAAAAATACGGATTTACACGCGAAGAACAAGACGCTTTCGCTGTGGCTTCGCAACAAAAAGCCGCTAAAGCACAAGAAGAAGGACGTTTCGCTAGCGAAATCACTCCCGTAGCAGTCTTCAATCGCAAAACAAAATCCGACGACTTAAAAGTAACGGACGAATTCATCCGTCCAAACACGAATCTTGAGAGTCTTGCTGGTCTCAAACCTTCCTTCAAAAAAGACGGAACAGTAACAGCCGGAAACGCCTCTGGAATTAACGATGGTGCCGCTTGTGTCATCATGACAACACGTGAATACGCAACAGAGCTTGGCCTTCCAATTCTTGCAACCTTGAAAGGCTATGCCGAAGCTGGTGTCGATCCTTCGATTATGGGAATCGGTCCTGTCCCTGCCATTCAAAAATTAGTGGCGCGTACACGAATTCCGCTTGAAAAAGTGGATGTCTTTGAACTGAACGAGGCATTCGCCGCACAAAGCATGGCGGTCATCAAAGACTTGAAGATTCCAACTGAAAAAGTAAATCCATTTGGTGGTGCCATTGCGCTAGGCCATCCAATCGGTGCTTCTGGTACTCGTATTGTGGTCACACTGATCAATGCTCTCGACCAACTCGACGGTAAAATCGGTGTCGCTTCCCTCTGTGTAGGCGGCGGTATGGGTGTTGCCATCGCGATTGAACGCGAACAATAGTATAAATAATAAGAGTTGCCCAAAATTCACTTATAAGTGAATTTTGGACAACTCTCTTTTTATTGCTCTTCGTGTTTCTTTTGTTCGTGGCGCTGTTGATAGTACGCGCGAATCTCTTCGTTTTCCTCAGTAGCACGATAATGGACCTCAAAGCCATTCTTCTTCCAACTTAAAGTCGTCATGAGTTCATCCCATGTTGGCAATTTCACCTCAGGCAATTCAAACGGCACCATCTCAGACATATCTAACGAGTCTTTCCAAACTTCAAAGCGAGTCGAAACGAGTAATAGCGCAATACGTGTTAACAATTCACGTTTTTCTTCGTCCATATCCCCTGCTGCCTTCAAGAACTCTTGCACATAATGCATAAACTGTCCGTATAAATCATTCACCGTATCGATTCCAACAGAAAATAGTAGTTCAAAGAACACATTCCAGAACAATTCCAGTTCTTCATCGCTCACCGATTCCGTCCATTTCTTGAACGTTTGGTCATTCAACTGACTATTTTTGGTTAATTTTTCCATCTTAATAAATTGACCGTCTTCAATCTCCCATGTCATGGCGCTATGTTGCATCGCACCGGTGGCATTACTTTTGACAATGACATACGGCACTTCGGATTCTAGCATTAATCCAACAAGTGAATCTTGTGGAATATAACGCATCGCTAATGGCACTATATTTTGATATCCTTTTGTTTCAAGTACAGAACGGTACAATCCAGGAGAATCAAAGCAGAAAATATCGACAATGCGCAGTTGCACGTCTTCCTCCTGAGTAGCCGCAGCATAAATGGCTAAGTTACCACCCTTTGAATGTCCCGAAACCATTAAGTCCCCATCAAATAGACTGGCTTGTTTGGCTAAATACTCCTTGGCATCCGTCTGAGCCGCAACAAGTGGTGAATACGTCATTAGGAAGTCTTCCTTCCAGCCAATCAGCGTTTCATCCGTCCCTCTAAACACAACAAGTCTGACACTAGGTTCTACTTCCACCGTGACAGCTGCGAATTGTTTTGTTGTATCTTTATCCCAAACGCTTACCACACCGAAGAATTTCAACGATTGGAAACGAGGTGCATCCGCAATCACTTGCGATACTTCATGTCGCTCCTGCGTTATCATCATTGGATTCTCATCGAATAATTCTTGTTTATGTTCCTGCATATACTCGGCGATTTCTTTCACTGTGACAAAATTCTCACCATTTTCATCGCTTGGAACAACTTTTTCAAGTGGTAAATACTCTAATTCCGTTAAAACTAATGCGTCGATTTCAGAAAAGGCTCTTTCTTCAAACGAAACGTGCCCAAACTCTTTAATATAATCCAACATGTTTTTCATACGAAAATCCTCCATTATTTTGAGTGAGTCCATTACTATTCTACTCTGTCATTATGGCACTTGCAACTCTTTTTCCTGTGGGGCAAAAAGCCGTCATTTTCTATAGAATTCGCCCTTTTTTCGTGCTATACTACTGAAATGAAATTAAGGGGGTTGTTGTATGAAATTAGGATTTGATAGCGAGAAATACCTTGAAGAACAAAGTCAATTCATTCTTCAACGAGTAAACGCTTATGACAAACTATACTTAGAGTTCGGAGGCAAACTAATCGGCGATTTCCACGCGATGCGAGTATTGCCAGGATTCGATCCAGACGGAAAAATCAAATTACTTCACCGCCTACGCGACCAAGCAGAGATTATTATCTGCGTGTACGCTGGTGATATCGAACAAAATAAAGTTCGCAGTGACCTTGGGATTACTTATGACCAAGATGTTCTTCGCTTAATGGACGACCTTCACTATTGGGACCTTAAAATTAACAGCGTCCTCATCACTCGTTACACAGGGCAACCTGCTGCAACGCAATTCAAAAACTCACTCGAACGTCGCGGAATTAAAGTATACACGCACGGCTACACAGAAGGCTATCCGATGGACGTCGAAACCATCGTTAGTGACGCAGGATATGGCGCAAACGAATTTATCGAAACGACTCGCCCACTTGTCGTCGTAACCGCTCCTGGTGCCAACAGCGGAAAACTAGCGACTTGCTTAAGCCAGTTGTATCACGAAACAAAACGTGGACGTCGTGCCGGCTATTCTAAATTCGAAACATTCCCTGTATGGAATTTACCATTAAATCACCCAGTTAACGTGGCGTATGAAGCAGCCACTGCAGACTTAGAAGATGTCAACATGATTGATACCTTCCACCTTGCAAAATACGGTGAAACAACCGTGAACTACAACCGAGACATCGAAGCCTTCCCACTTCTCCGTCGTATTTTGACGAAGATTTACGGCGACGCCCCAATCCCTTACAACTCTCCAACAGATATGGGCGTGAACCGTGTCGGATTTGCTATCACTGATGATGAAGTCGTTCGCGAAGCTTCCAACCAAGAAATCATCCGCCGTTACTACGCAGGCCAATGCGATTACAAACGCGGAATCGGAACACTGGAAGCAGCTCAACGTGGCAAATACATCATGGAAGAAAGTGGACTCTCTCCACAAGACCGTCCAGTTGTAAAAGCCGCTCTTAAAAAAGAAGCTGAAGCCAAAGTCCCAGTTGTAGCCTTACAACTTCCAAACGGCAAAATCATTACAGGAAAACAATCAGACACCATGACAGCCAGCGCAGCCTGCCTACTCAACTGCATTAAGGAATTAGCAGAAATTGGTGACTCTATCCATTTATTACCACCAGTCATTTTAAATGCGATTGGACAACTCGGAAGCGACGTTCTAAAACACCAACGCCGCTCACTCGATAGCAAAGAAGTCTTAATCGCACTCAGCATCTCAGCAGTCACTAACCCTGCCGCAGAAGCTGCCAAAAACCAATTACAAAACTTGCGCCACTTACAAGCACACAGCACCGTCATCCTTCAAAAAGCCGACGAAGAAACCTTCCGAAGCCTAGGAGTGATGGCGACTTGCGAACCACAATTTGCTGGCACAAACCTTTACTACACAAACTAACCTCCAGCCCTCTCCAATCGGACGAGGGCTTTTTTATTAGCACAATCATCCTCCTAGCACCCGTCTCAGCACTCTCCCTGTTCCTCTAGCTGTCCCTAAGACCTATTCCTCTTTCCAACACCTCTTTCTAGAAGCAGAACCCTAAAAGTCCGCATTCTCTCCTTTTTTCAAAAAAATCTTCGTTACTTTGAAATTCGGCCTCTTAAAATAATCAATTCATCAATGTATTAATAAAAACGGAGAACTCCCCGGATTCTATGATAGTAATAATAGCGAGTGTAATCGATGCGAATTAGTGACTCTGGAAATTTATTTCCTAGAGTCACTTTGAGGCTCGATAGGTGATGAGACGTAAGGCTCACACCGGTACAGCTATTATCACTATCATGAAGATATCCGAGGAGAGTTCGTAGTTTTTATAATTTGTTTGATGTTCTGAACTTATTTCTCTGCTCCCGAATTTCAAAGGAACGAAGTTCCTTTATTCATTTTTTTGCACAAAAAAAATCGAGAGCGTGTCTCGATTTTTCTTAGTTTCTAAAGATCTTGGCTTCTAAAAAGAGGTCGTTGTAAAGCGATAATAGGTCGGTTCCTAAATTCTCGTAAACCTCCATTTTTTCCATCGCTTCCTCACTCGGATAGAAGCTCTCATCCGAAGTAATTTCTTCTGGTAAGAGTGCTAGCGCATCCTTGTTAGGAGTTGCATACCCAACATACTGAGCATTCTTAGCTGCGATTTCCGGACGCAACATGAAGTTGATAAACGCATACGCGCCTTCCTTGTTGCCAACCGTTTTTGGAATGACAATATTATCAAACCATAAGTTCGTTCCTTCGCTTGGAACCACATAGGCTAAATCTTCATTCTCGCTCAACATTTTTGAGGCTTCTCCAGAGAAAGTCACGGCTACGTTTGCTTCCCCTTGAATCATATACATCTTCATTTCGTCAGCGATGATTGCTTTAGCATTTGGCATCAATGTCTTCAAGAACTTACCAGATTCTTTAACAATCGTTTCGTCTTTTTCATTGAGAGAATACCCTTGAGTTTGTAAGGCAATCCCCATCATTTCACGAGCACCATCGATAAAGAGAATCGAATCTTTCAAATCCGTTTTCCATAAATCGCGCCACTCGCTTATAAACCCTTCTGGATAAACTTTCTTATTATAAACAATTCCTAGCGTTCCCCAGAAATAAGGGATGCTATAAGTGTTGTCTGGGTCAAAGGATTTATGCAAGAAACGTGGATCGATATGTTCCATCCCTTTGATTTTTGAGTAATCCAGTTTTTCTAGTAAGTTCTCTTTTACCATCTTATTGATAGTGTACTCACTAGGAATGGCGATATCGTAGTTTGTTCCACCTTGCTTAATTTTTGTGAGCATGGCTTCGTTGGAATCGAACGTTTCATAAATGACCTTATAACCCGTTTCTTCTTCAAACTGTGTAATGAGTTCTGGGTCGATATAGTCTCCCCAGTTATATACGATAATTGTTTGAGGATCTCCTGCCGTTGCCGTTTCAAAATTCTTACGGATTCCAAACAACACTAGGCAAGATACTACGATTGCCCCAATTAACATCGTTAGTCGCTTCATAGTGTGACTCCTTTCAATAAGTCACTCTCAGCGTTTTTCCCATTTACTCGTTTTTGTTGGAATTTTTGAATGAAGTAATATCCAATTACAAGTGATAATGAGAATAGGAACATCAATGTACTTAAGGCATTGATTTCTAAGCTGATTCCTTGGCGCGCACGTGAGTAGATTTCAACGGCTATCGTTGAGAATCCATTCCCTGTTACGAAGAATGTCACGGCAAAGTCGTCTAACGAATAAGTAAATGCCATAAAGAATCCACTGAGAATTCCTGGTGTAATCGATGGTAAAACGATGCGTGTTAATACTTGTGAGCTTGTAGCACCTAAGTCACGAGCCGCTGTAATCATCGATGGGTTCATTTCTGATAATTTTGGTAAAACCATTAGTACAACGATTGGAATGTTAAACGCGATGTGCGCAAGTAATACCGACATAAAGCCGAGTTTGAATCCAACCACTGTGAAGAGAATTAAAAGGCTGGCACCGATGATAACGTCAGGAGATACCATCAAAATATTGTTAAAGCCTAATAATACTTGTTTGCGACGGTTTGAACGGATGTAATGGATCATGATGGCTCCAAGAGTTCCAATCACAGTCGCAATTAAAGATGATAAGAGTGCAAGAATCAGTGTATCTAACACAATTCCGATTAAACGTGTATCCGCAAGAACGGCTTTATAATGGTCAAGTGTGAAACTCTCGAATCCGTTCATGCTACCAGCACTGTTAAATGAGTAAAAAATCAGGTAGAAAATCGGAGCGTATAAAACTACGAATACGAAAACTAAGTAGAGATTCGTCCACTTGCTATAATTTTCTAATTTCATTCTGATACGCCTCCTTTTCTACGGTCTCTTGTAATAAACATTAAAATAATCATCGCTACAATCAATACAACCCCGATGGTAGAACCCATTCCCCAGTTTTGTGTTACTAAGAAATGTTGCTCAACGGCTGTACCAAGTGTAATCACGCGGTTTCCTCCAATTAAACGAGTCAACATGAAGAGTGAGAGTGATGGAATAAATACGGCTTGTACTCCACTACGCACCCCATTCATCGTTAATGGGAAGATAACACGTCTAAACGTATCCCATTTTGTTGCCCCAAGGTCGCGGCTTGCCGCAATGAGAGAACTTGGCAACTCTTCGATAGAGTTGAAGATTGGCAAAATCATAAATGGTAACTCGATGTACGCTGCTACCGTTAAGAAACTGAAGTCAGTGAATAGGAATTCTTGTGGTGCCAATCCAAATAATGAAAGGAAGTTGTTCACTGTTCCTGTTTGGCTAAAGATTCCGATAAATGCATAGGCTTTTAATAGTAGGTTTACCCATGTCGGTAAGATGATTAATAAAAGCCATAGTTGTTTATGTTTTGTACGACTTAGGAAAAGTGCTGTTGGATAACTCACGAGTAGCGTTACAAGTGTTACTAGAAATGCGTACCACACAGAGTTGAATGTCATTTCTAAGTAGTTTCCTGACGCGAAATAGTTCGTGTAGTTTCCAAGCGTTACTTGACCATTGATGTCGAAGAATGATTTATAAAAAATCATTCCAAGTGGCGTTACTACGAATAATAACAACCAGATAAAGTATGGAATGGAAAATAATAGACGCGATTGTTTAGTCATTTTCTTCTACCTCGTCTTCGTAGCTTTCTAAACGAGCGTCGAAGTCTTCTTCACTTTCTCCAAAACGCATTACGTGGATATCTTGTGGTTCAAAGTATAAGCCCACTTTTGATCCAACTTCTGCCTTACGAGTTGAGTGAATCATCCATTCGTTGCCATTTTCGTCATAGCAGATGATTTCGTAGTGGACTCCGCGGAACAATTGCGTGTCCACTTCAACTGTTAATTTTCCTTTGTCGATAGACGTTAACGATAAGTCTTCTGGACGAATCACGATCTCAACTTTTTCGTTTGGACGCATACCGGCATCGGCACACTCGAATTCTTTTCCAACGAACTCAACAAGGTAGTCTTCTTTCATGACACCATCAACGATATTACTTTCACCGATAAAGTCCGCAACGAAACGGTTGATTGGCTCGTCGTAAATATCAACTGGCGTTCCTGATTGAACGATTTCCCCTTTGCTCATAACGAAGATTTCATCACTCATCGCTAACGCTTCTTCTTGGTCATGCGTTACAAAGATAAATGTGATTCCTAGACGTTGTTGCAATTCACGAAGTTCGTATTGCATGTCTGTACGAAGTTTTAAGTCTAATGCTGATAATGGTTCATCAAGTAGTAGCACTTCTGGTTCATTGACAAGCGCGCGGGCGATGGCCACACGTTGTTGTTGTCCCCCAGACATTTGTGAGATTTCACGGTTTTCGTATCCAGATAATTGCACCATTTTTAAAGCGTCTGCCACTTTTTCTTTAATGATGTTTTCTGGAGTTTTCTTTAAACGTAATCCAAACGCGATATTTTCGAATACGTTCATATGTGGGAATAATGCGTAGTCTTGGAAAACAGTGTTCACTTTACGTTTGTTTGGCGGAAGGTTAGTAACGTCTGCCCCGTTTAAAGTCACTTTTCCGTTTGATACATCTGTAAATCCAGCGATAATACGCAAGATTGTTGTTTTACCGCATCCCGAAGGCCCTAGTAATGTATAGAATTTTCCTTTTTCGATTTCGAAGTTAATATTTTTTAATACATGAGTGTCCTCATAAAATTTGTTCACATTCTCAAATGAGATAATTGTGTTGTTTGACATTGCTAGCACCTAACTTTCTTAATTATAAATATGAATCTGTCGCCACGACTAAAACTTTCGATGTTGTCTTAGCGGCGTTGCTAATTTGGTGTTTGGCTTTCGCCTCAAAATAGAAGGACTCTCCCTTGGAAACTACTTCAACTTGTTTACCGACTTTGACCTGAATAGAACCTTCGAGCACATACCCAAATGTTTCTGCAAGTGACGGTTGGAACGCCTTGTACGCTCCCCCAACGGCAAACTCTAGAATCACGGGTTCCATCTCATGCTCGTTCGAGTCTGGATTGAGCCACGTTACCGTCGTTTGGTGCTTGGCGTCTTCCATCATCGTCATATCCTCTTCGCGGTAAATCGTGAGCGCCTCTTCTGGCCCCTCATCGAAAAAGTCCGCTGCAGGGCATCCTAACACTTCAAGAATATCAAAGAACGTATCCATTGATGGCGAGCTCAAATCATTCTCTAATTGCGAGATATATCCCTTTGACAAATCTGTTCTCTCTGCTAACTCTTCTTGCGTTAAACCCTTTTGAATACGGAGGGCACGCAGTTGATGACCGATTTCCATTGTCTTCTCCTTTTAAACTAATTGTTTACTAACACAAAGACCATTATACATTAAGTTTAGTAATAGTCAACAAATCAACCTCAAAAAATAGGACTTTTTTGAGAGTATATTTTTTCGCATGATAGTGCGGGTTTTGTGCTTATTTTTTCTCGTGAAAAAAGCTGAAATTATCATATATGATAATTATCTTTTATGATAATATTGCATCGTTTAAAAAATCAAAATTAACTTATAAGTTAATTTTGAGTAAACAAAAACAGGATTCGATATCGAATCCTGTTTTGGTGTCTGCAGAAATTTATTCGCAGTGGTTTATTGACTTTCTTTTCATCACTCGTGATTCAAGAAAGTCTAATAAACTGTGCGGGCGAAAGACTACGAAACAGAATGACTTCACACTGTGAAATCATTCTTAGTTTCTGTCTTTCTGCCATCCTGTTTTTAATGCGCCAACATTTCTTGTGCAATTTCCAACCCTGTCAAGTTTGATGGGTAGTATGTTGGCCAGTTGTCCATTTCTTCTAATAGTTTTTCTTGGCTTTCATTTCCCATAAAGATGTGGAAGTGTCCTGTTTTCACTGGAGCGATGTTGTGGTCGCTGAATTGAACGTATTTAGGAGCACCTTCTACTGGGTTCACGGCTTCGAATAAGTAGCGGACGCCGCGGTTTCCTTTTTTGTAAGTTAGAATTTTGTATCCTACATATTTGTATTCCGCTTTAGCAGTTGTTCCATCCTCTTTTTGGAACTCCATTGTAGTATCCGTGATATTGATATTTTTAATATCTGTTTTATATCCTGTTGTGTAGTATGCTTTGTACTCGTCTTTTGTCATCTTTTTGCCAATTTTTGCTTTGTAGTCAAAGACTGGATCAAGAGTGCCATCCACTAAGTAAGGATATACGGATTGCCATTCGCCAACGTAATCAGAAAGTGTGCGGTCTTTTACAGCACTGTCCTCGAAGTAGCCTTTTGAGACTGTCTTCTCGTCTTCTGCGTGTTCTGGTTGGATATCTTTTCCTGGTTGGTCTGTTGTTTTCTTCAACGCTTCAAGGTTTTCGCGCATTACTGAGATGTAGTCTTCTCCTTTATCCATTTCCTCTTTTGTTAAAGATTCGATTGGATTTAATACGGCTAACTCCACTCCTGCTTCTTGTGCTAATGTTTTCGCGATTTTCTCAGAAGCATTTTCCTCAAAGTAAATAATCTTAATGTCGTTTTCTTTCACGTATTTTGTTAACTCTGCTAAACGTGCAGCACTTGGCTCAGCTTCAGGTGAAATTCCAGTAATTCCCACTTGGTTTAAACCGTAGTCTAATGCTAAATAGTGGAATGCAGTATGTTGTGTCACAAAATTCTTTTGTTTTGCATCTTTAAACGCATTTTTGTAGTCATTATGCAAAGCTGTTAATTTTTCGATATAAGCTTTAGCATTTTTCTCGAAGGCTTCTTTACGGTCAGGGAAAGCTTCCACTAACTGTTTAGTAATGTTTTGAACCATTTGAATCGCGCGTTCTGGTGATAACCATACATGTGGATCGTATTCATGGCTGTGGCCTTCTCCAGCGTGGTCATGGTCGTGTTCTTCCTCTTCACCGCCAGGAAGGAGTACCATATCTTTAGTTGCACTAATCGCTTTGACTTTGCTATCAGATTCGATAGTCTTTAGAACTGCAGGAATCCATGTTTCCATATACTCGCTATCATAAACAAGTGCATCTGCCTCGCTCATTTTTGCGATTTCTTTTGCAGAAGGCTCGTAGTCGTGTGGCTCTGTTCCAGCACCGATGATGAGCGATACATCTCCTTCATCCCCTACAATGTTTCTTGTAAAATCATAAATCGGATAGAAAGTTGTTGAAATTTTTAGCTTTCCTGATTGTGTTTTGCTGTTTGAATTACTTGGCGCACATCCTACGGCAACCAGTACAAACATCAATATTAATCCAATAAAGGTTGTTTTTTTCATGATATATTCTGTCTCCATTTCTTAAATCGTAATTCTTACGTTTTAAATTGTAGCACCTCACAAGATTCATTGCAAGGATTATTTTCTGAAAATTATTCGACAGAAACGAACGCATCATGCGCTAGTAGCATTTTTGAACTTCACGATAGCACCTCAATATATGAATAAATTTTTTCGGTGACTCTGAAGAGTTTTGCGTAATACATCAATTTTTGATAGTTTACCGAGTCCTTTTGGAAATATAGTTTGAAAGCTTGTGCAATCAATTGGACATCCATCTTATATACCGGACGTAAACACTCTACTAGAGTCCTCTCTATTTCATATATACGGATTCTTTGTCCTTTTTGGCGTTCAACTTCTACAATCCCCACATCAAAATTAGTTCGTGTCACAACAGGTTTCACTTCTTGTGCTTGCTTAATAGTTGAAGTATTCACTCCGTATGGGAACATCATCGTTTTCTCAAACGGCACAGTTAACGATAATCCATGTAACCACAATGCCGTATCGAGTGCGTATACTCCTTTTGGATTTCGTAATTGAATTAAATACCACTCATCCATATAGTCATCTGCCAACCCGTACAAACCATTTCCGAGCGGCTCAAGCAACTCTTGCTCAATCATTTTTCGATACGTTCGATAGCTTAATCCTGCTTCTTTCACATCACGATAAGATAGGATACCATTATTTCTTTTTAAATACTCCAGAATTTCTGTTTGTTTTGGATTCATTCTTTCACCTCCTAAAACGTAAACAAATTACTAACAAGTTTTAATAATGTTAGCAAAATGTTTACCTTTTTTCAACCCACAAAAAAAGTCTTATCCGCATCATCGCAAATAAGACTTCTCTTCTATTAGATTAATACTTTCGATAAGAACGATTGCGTACGCTCCATTTGCGGATTCTCGAGGACTTCTTTTGGATGTCCTTCTTCCACAATCACGCCACCGTCCATGAAGATTAAACGCGTTCCCACTTCACGGGCAAATCCCATTTCGTGCGTTACGACAACCATGGTCATGCCTCCTGCTGCAAGTTCTTTCATCACGCCTAGCACTTCGCCGACCATTTCTGGATCCAGCGCTGACGTTGGCTCATCGAACAAGAGCACATCGGGTTCCATCGCAAGTGAACGTGCAATCGCGATTCTTTGTTTTTGTCCACCAGATAGTGAGTTTGGATAGACATCCGCTTTATCGACTAAGCCCATTTTCTCTAGAAGCTCATGTGCTTTTTGTTCTGCGACCGCCTTGTCGATTTTCTTCAATTGAATTGGCCCAATCGTGATGTTTTCTAACACGGTTAAATGCGGGAATAAATTGAAGTGTTGGAACACCATTCCTAAGTGTTGACGCACGCTATCGAGGTCCACCCCTTTTTCATTGATGCATTGGTCTTTGAAGAACACCTTTCCGCTAGTAGGTTCTTCTAGTAAGTTTAGGCAACGTAAGAAAGTCGATTTTCCTGATCCAGAAGGACCGATAATCACTAGCACTTCCCCTTGTTCAATATGAGTGGAAATTCCGTTTAAGACTTGCTTATCGTCGTATTGTTTTTTAATTTCTTCTGTTCTAATCACTGGCTTGTAACTTCCTTTCTAGTTTGTCCATAAAGAATGCAATTGTCGTTGTCATGACGAAGTATAAGAACGCCGTCATTAACAGTGGGATAAATACCGTAAACGTTGCCCCACGAACGGTATCCGAGCTGTACATTAAATCGTGAATACCGATTAATGAGACGATCGATGTTTCTTTAATTAAGGTCGCAAATTCGTTCCCGATGGCCGGTAAAATATTTTTCATCGCTTGTGGCAAGATAATTTGACGCATCGCCATTCGTTTCGGCATCCCCATTGAACGAGCGGCTTCCATTTGCCCTTTATCCACCGACTGAATCCCACTACGGATAATTTCAGCGATATAGGCTGTCGTGTTAACGGACACGGCAATAACACCTGAAACAAAGTCATTTAAATCAAGAACGGTCGCGAGTCCAAAATACACTAAGTACAATTGCACAAGAAGTGGCGTTCCACGAATAATGTCGATATAGACCTTCGCTGCTTTTGACAAAAACTTGTTTGAGCTAAGTCTTGCGAGTGCCATTAACGTTCCACATCCTACCCCGACAATTACAGAGAAGAATGACAGTAACACGGTTGTCGTTGCCCCTTCGAGAAACAGAGGCCAATATTTAATAATCAATTCCATTCTTTTTCCTTCTTTCTATTCTGACATTAAATTCGTATTGCGAATAATCGATTCTTTTAGTTTTCCAGAAGACTCCAACTGATCGAGCACTTCTTGTACTTTTTTTACAAAAACTTCATTGCCCTTTTGTGCCACGGCTGCAGTCCCAGCATCTTCACTTGGAATTTCTACCGAAGCAACCGTTAAATCCGAATTCGCCTTCACAAACTCATCCGCTGCAATATTATCCATAATCACCGCATCGAGTTTTCCTTGTTGCAACGCTAAAATCAAGGTTGGATTTTTGGGTTGTGACGTGAGTGTTGCACCTGTCAATGTGTCTTTTACAATTCCTTCTTGAGAGGTTCCTTTTTGCGCACCTACATTTGCCCCATTGAAGCTATCTAGCGACGTGAACTTACCGGCATCCGTCTTCTTCACGACCGCTACCATATGTGAATCGTAGTAAATATTCGTGAATGCCACTTCCTTACTACGCTCTTCGGTTGGTGTAATCCCTGCAAGAACGAGGTCTACTTTCCCGGACTTCATCGCAGCAATCAAGAAGTTAAATTCCATCTCTCGAATCTCTACTTCTACTCCGAGTGCTTCCCCAATGGCATTGGCGATATCAATATCGATTCCGACAACTGAGTCTTTACCGTCATTAATATAATGCCATTCAAACGGTGGGTAGTCCGCTGTCGTCCCGATGACGATTTTCTTTTTGGCATAAATTCGGTCTAAAACAGCCGAACCTGTACTATTTTCTGTTGTTACTTGATTCGTGCACCCTACCAAGAAGCCGACAAGCACGATGAGCATCGCTATGATTTTCTTCATTTGAAACCTCCTTATAAAATAAAAACGCCCCTTATGCTAAACGCATAAGAGACGATGTTTGTCGTGGTACCACTCTATTTTGACGGGGAATTTCTTCCCGATCCTTTTCCTTGTTAACGCAGATTTCTGCGAAGATGGCTACTCGATTTCCCCATCTTTTCTACAAAGTGCGCTTCCAGAATTTCTAATCCGATGAGCTTCCACTCTACCTCATCTCGCTTTCGACGCCAAAATTCTGTACTCTCTTTGTCAATGAATTTATGTTCTTAAGTTGTTTTGTATTTTAGACCCATTCTTTTCGATTGTCAACTGGTAATCGTAAATTTGCATAAAAAAAGATAAAACCTACGGATTCATCTTTTCCATTTTGTCTTGAAGATACCAACCAACTGCCCATCCCACAACAAGAAGGTAGTTTTCAATTGCTCCAACGAGATTGACAAAGGTAGCTCCCTCTAAATAAGCAAGAAGATGATTCGTACCAATCCCTAATCCACCGACTATTAGTGCTCCTAAAACGACTCTTAAATAAAACCAATCATACTTAACATTAACGGCCACTAAAATAATCAAAACCGCCAAATTCCAAAATCCAATTTCTCGTTGCCAACCAACTGCAACCCCGTATCCCGAGTGAGCTCCCATCACCTCTGGAAAGAAAATTTGGAAAATCATTGCTCCTGTCATCGCAGTGATTAATACGATAAACATCACTTTTAAAAATTTATTCATTCTTCTTCACCTCGCTGTTTGTTATTCTCATTCAAAACTCAAAACAAAAGAGCTCCCGGTTTCCCAGGAGCTCCTAATTCTTATTTGCTTAAACCTTCGATAATTTTATCTAGGTTCCATTTCATCATGCTGTAGTAGCTGTCTCCATCTTTTCCTGCTTCTGCAATAGAGTCAGTGAAGATTGTTGAGAAGATTGGTAGACCAGTTTCTTGAGAAACAGTCTTCATTGGACGTTCATCCACACTACTTTCTACGAATAATGATGGAACTTTTGACGCACGTAATTGACGAACTAATTTCGTGATTTGTTCTGGAGTTCCTTCTTCTTCTGTATTGATTTCCCAGATGTACGCTGATGGAATATCGTATGCTTTAGAGAAGTACTTGAAGCAGCCTTCACTTGTTACGATTAAACGTTTTTCTTCTGGAATTTTCGCGATACGTTGTTTAGCATCTTTATCTAACGCTTCAAGTTTTTCAACATATGCTGCTAAATTCTTTTCATATGTTTCTTTGTTCTTTGGATCTTTTGCGATTAATTGTTTCGCGATGTTCTTCGCATAAATAACACCGTTTTCGATGTTTAACCATGCGTGAGGGTCTTCTTTTCCAGCTTCGTTTTGGCCTTCTAAGTAAATCACTTCTACGCCATCACTCACTGCAAAGTAATCTTTATTCGCTTCTTTCTTCGCATTATTCACCATCTTTGTGAACCAAGCGTCCCCACCGTTTTCTAAGTTGATTCCATTATAGAAAATCAAGTCTGCTTTTTGTACCTTTTGAACATCTTCTGGTAATGGTTCATACTCGTGTGGGTCTTGTCCTACTGGAACAATACTATGTAAGTTCACTAAATCACCGGCGATATTTTTTGTCATATCATAAATAATAGAGTTGGTTGTCACCACATTGATTTTTTCAGTATTTGCCTTTGAACTATTATCTTTACTTGTATCTTTACTTGTAGCGCATCCTGCAATTCCTAATACAACAAGTGCTGCTACAAAGAGTTTCTTCATTCTATTCATGAGATTTCCTTCTTTCTCTTTGTTTTGGTGAAACGATAAAACTTACGACAAAAAGTGCTGCTGCTGTTAATACGATGGTTGATCCAATAGCGATGTTAAACGTATATCCAATAACCAATCCTAATACGGATGACAGTGAGCCAAATGTTGCGGCTAAAATGAGCATTGTTTTCAGACGATTTGAATATAAATACGCTGTTGCTGCAGGGGTGATTAATAGTGCCACAATCATAACTGTCCCGACACTTTGCATCGCGGTAATTGATACAAGCGCCAAGAGGAACATCAATAAGTAGTGGTAAAATTGTACGTTCATCCCTGTAGATTGAGCAAAGACTGGATCAAAACTCGTTACTTGTAATTCTTTAAAATACGCTAAAATAACGACGACTACAATCACGCTCACCACCAATGTAATGAGTAAATCAATATCTTGTACGGCTAAAATATTCCCGAATAAAATATGGAATAAGTCTGTTGAACTCTTCGCCACACTAATCAAAATAATTCCCAATGCCAAAAACGAACTAAAGGTAATCCCGATAGCAGTATCGCCTTTGATAGTACTATTTTGATTCACAAATGCAATAAGGAACGATGCTAATAACCCGAACACCAGGGCTCCAATAAAGAAGTTAATGCCTAAAATAAACGACAACGCTACACCCGGTAATACCGCGTGAGAGATAGCGTCCCCCATTAATGACATCCCTCTTAGAATGATGAAGCATCCTAAAATTCCGGCAACCGCACCAATCACGACTGCTGAAACAAGCGCATTTTGTAGGAAATGGAATTCCATTAACCCTTCAATGAAATTATGCATGTTGCTCACCTCCTTGTGGAATATAGACACTTCCGCCGTATACATCATCTAAGTATTTCTTAATGAATACGTCTTCTGTTTTTCCAGAGGCTACAATCGAGTGTTTGACAAGAATCACCTTGTCAAAGTATTCTCTCACCTTCGATAAGTCATGGTTGACCATTAAAATAGTCTTCCCTTCCTCTTTCCATTTACGGAGAATTGTCATAATGACTTTCTCACTAAGCATATCAATCCCTACAAATGGTTCATCAAGGAAAATATATTGTGCTTCTTGAACCATGCAACGCGCTAATAGTACACGTTGGAATTGACCGCCAGAAAGAGCCCCGATTTGGCGAGATGCTAAATCCGTTAATCCAACTTCTTCAATGGCTGTATCAACTTTTTCCCAATCTTCTTTCGTCAATCGTTGCAATGGTTTCTTTTTAACGGTTCTTCCTAAAGCAACGCACTCACGAATGGTGATTGGAAATGTAAAGTCAATCTGGCTTTTTTGTTCGACATAGGCGATTTTCTGTAATACTTTTTTTGCGGGTTCTCCATCAATCAGAATTTCTCCTGACGATTGAATAAGTCCTAATATTGCTTTTAATAATGTTGATTTACCTGCACCATTGGGCCCAATAATCCCAGTAATGGTTGGTCCTTCAATGGTTGCATTACAATCTTTTAAAACATGTGGTTGCATCGCATACGATACCCCAACATTTTTAATCGTAATCAATGAATTCATCCCCTCAATTTATGTAGATTCTACATTTATTAGGTTACCCTAAAAAAATAATTTCGTCAAGTGTTTTTTTAGGTTTACCAAAAAATTTTCAGAAAATTTTTGAAAACAAGCCTTTACACGCTTAAATCAGCTGATTAACTCTCTTTTAAAAGCGCAAAAAGGCGCCTTCCGTTGCCCGGAAGACGCCCTTTCAAACTCTTTATTTTGTTAATAATGCTGCAGCTGCTTCATCACAAATAACTGTAACTTTTGGATGTTTTTGTAGGATACTTGCAGGAACTTCCTCTGTGATAGGACCTTCCACTAATCCTTTAATCGCATGGATTTTCTTAGGTCCGAATGCAATTAACACGATTTCTTTGGCATCCATGATGGATTGTAATCCCATTGAATAAGCGTAGCGTGGCACATCTTCTTCTTTTTCGAAGAAGCGTTTGTTCGCTTCAATGGTTGATTCTGTTAAATGAACCTTATGTGTGCGTTGAGTGAATGGTGTACCAGGTTCGTTGAATCCGATATGTCCATTACTTCCGATGCCTAATAACTGCAAGTCTACTGGATTTTCTTGAAGAACACGTTCATAACGTTCAACTTCTGCATCTACGTCTTTTGCAATCCCATCTGGTAAATAGCTATGTTTAAATGGCTTCGCATTGAAAAGATATTCATACATGAAATAAGCGTAGCTATGTTCGTCCGTTGGTGCCAATCCAACATATTCATCTAAGTTCACTGAGATACGATCTGAAAAATCTAAATCGCTATTTCTAAGTAATTCATATAATCCAATTGGACTTGAGCCTGTCGCTAGTCCAAACACTTTCGCTCCTTCGCCGTGTGCACGTTTAAAAATCTCAAAAGCGGCTAATGCGCCTTCTTCTTGAGTTTTAACAACAATAACTTCCATTAACAATACCTCCCTGAATTCCCTTTCATAAAAGGGTACTAAAAACATGAACAGCTGCTTAACTATATTATAACAAAAATTCAGAGGTCTTTAAATAGCTAAATTCATTTTAGTTCATAAAATCTTCGCCATACATCACCCATTGTTCGTAATGTTTCGCCTCGAATGCCTCTGTTGGTCGTGCAGCCTCGATTACAAGTGGAGACGCATTTTCAACGCTCACTTCTTCTAGTGGAACCCACACAATTCCCTTCGAATCATTCTTCTCTTCGCTCGTCACGAAGTCCTCTACCGTTTGAGCGTTCTTTTCTTCAACATCAATCGTAAATAGCACAAACTCATGATGCACACGCGCAATTTCTGGAACGGTCACAAACACATCACGAATCGTATTTTGGTATATGGCAGATACTTGGAATCCAGTCTCCTCTAACATTTCTCGTCGCAATGTTTCAACCAGACTCTCGCCTTCTTCCGGCGTTCCTCCCGGCAAATCAAATCTCCCGCGGTATGGTCCACGCGTCTTACGAATACAAAGGATGCGTCCCTCGCGAATGCAAACACCATACACTCCAAAATGGTTCATTTCTTTCATTGTCTTCCTCCACGAAAATAGAGGTGGCACGCCACCTCTATATCTTTTTTCTGAAGCCGTTAATGTGACTTCCTTTGTTGGGATTCTACTCCATGTTTTACGGCCAATCGGATGATCCAGTAAAACAAATATAAGGCAACTCCCATCAGTGCAAACGTCCCCAGAAACATTGGTAATACTAAGTCCATAAAGACCACCTCCAATGAAATTGAAAACTATTAACCGACTATTGTTATCTTCATTATAGCACTCCTAATTTGAAATTCAATAGATGGTTTGCTTGAAAAAACAAAAAAGCCATCCCCACCAGTTGCCTGATAGGAACAGCCTTCGAATCTTTATTTCCAAAAATCATCGTAGATTGTAATTGGTAAGTGACGTTTATGTTCTGTCTTTCGATACCAATTTTCAATTGTCTCAGCCGCTTTTTCGTTGATGTCTTTTCCTTCGAGATAATCATCAATCTCTTCGTAAGTAACGCCTAGCGCTACTTCGTCTGGAAGGGATGGGCGGTCTTCTTCAAGGTCTGCCGTTGGAACTTTCAAGTATAAATGGTCAGGAGCACCTAGTACTTGTAACATCGCACGGCCTTGACGTTTATTGAGACGCCATAACGGAATGATATCCGCAGCACCATCCCCAAATTTCGTATAGAAACCAGTCACCGATTCTGCCGCATGGTCTGTTCCGATAACGGCACAGCCCGTTTGGCCAGCAATGGCATATTGAGCCACCATACGTTCACGCGCCTTGATATTTCCTTTATTGAAGTCTGAAATTTCCATTCCTAAGGCTTCAATACTGCGTTCAGACGCATCTACTGCATCCTTCACGTTCACGCGAAGTACATCCGTTGCTTTCATAAAGGCAATTGCATCCATGGCATCTTGTTCATCTGCTTGCACCCCATAAGGAAGGCGCACGGCATAAAAACGATACACTTTTTGGTCTTGTTCTTCGTTTAATTCATCAATTGCCATTTGCGCCAATTTCCCAGCAAGCGTTGAATCTTGTCCGCCGCTAATCCCAAGGACATACCCATTCAAGAAGGGATGTTTCACAAGATACGCTTTTAGGAAATCGACGGTTTTACGAATCTCTTCTTCCGGATTGATCGTTGGTTTGACACGAAGCGTTTCGATAATTTTTTGTTGTAATGGTCTCATAACGTTCCTCTTACTTTGCGTTTTCTTTGGCCAACTGTTCTGATTTAAGACGCACTTCTTCTCTGATTTCCGCAATACTTGCCAATTTTTGGTCGTATGTCTTTTGAGAGAGATCGACTGGATATTGCTCTGGGTTCAAGATACGTTTGTATTCGTCCCATAGCGCTTCGATTTGCTCGTTTTTGTACGCTTTAATCTCTTGAAGTTTTGGCAATTCATACACTAATTTTCCGTTATTGAAAATCGGTTGTAAAATTGGACGCGCAGTAAAGTCTGTCACTGTTTTATTGATATAAGTGTAGACTGGATGGAACATAAAGAGTTCGTCTAATTGATCTGGACGTTCATCCCATAGCGCAATGTAGTCCCCTTCAGACTTGCCATCTGAGTTACGCGTAATACGCCATACTTGTTTTTTACCAGGTGTCGATACTTTTTCCGCATTGTTTGAAATCTTCATTGTATCCACCATTACGCCGTTTTCGTCTTCGATACTTACAAGCTTGTATACACAGCCAAGCGCTGGTTGGTCATACGCTGTAATTAAACGAGTACCGATTCCCCAAACGTCAATTTTAGCACCTTGCATCTTCAAGTTAAGGATTGTTTTTTCATCTAGGTCACTTGACGCGTAAATTTTCGCTTTTGTAAATCCAGCTTCGTCTAATTGTTGACGAACTTTTTTCGACATATACGCCATGTCACCACTGTCGATACGAACGCCTAAGAAATTAATCTTGTCGCCGAATTCTTTAGCTACACGGATGGCATTTGGAACACCAGATTTCAAGATATCATACGTATCCACTAAGAACACGCAGTCACGGTGACTCTTGGCATACGCTTTAAACGCTTCGTAGTCATCACGGTACGCTTGTACTAATGAGTGAGCATGTGTTCCAGAAACTGGAATGCCAAACATCTTGCCGGCACGAACGTTACTTGTCGCATCACATCCACCGATGTACGCTGCACGTGTTCCCCAAATTGCCGCATCTAATTCTTGCGCACGACGAGTCCCGAATTCAAGCACTGGATCATCTCCAGAAACCATGCGCACACGGCTCGCTTTTGTTGCGATAAGTGTTTGGAAGTTAACGATATTTAATAACGCTGTTTCGATTAATTGGCACTCAGCAAGCGTTCCTTCTACTTGCACGAGTGGTTCGTTTGCGAAAACGAGTTCCCCTTCTACTGCAGAGCGGATGTTTCCTTTAAATTCGAAGTTTTCTAAGTATGTTAAGAATTCTT